>CANGOY010000038.1 GCA_947455585.1 Comamonadaceae bacterium | reverse complement strand
TTCTTGTCCTTAGTGTGAAGTGCCGAGGTAAGCACTGATGACTTCCTCGTTGTTGCGCACCTCATCGGGCGTGCCATCGCCAATCTTCTTGCCGTAGTCGAGCACGACCACTCGGTCAGAAATATCCATCACCACGCCCATGTCGTGCTCGATCAACACGATGGTGGTGCCAAATTCGTCGTTCACATCCAAGATGAAACGACACATGTCTTGCTTCTCTTCAACGTTCATACCCGCCATGGGCTCGTCGAGCAACAACACCTGGGGCTCAAGCGCCAACGCACGGCCCAAGTCGACACGCTTTTGCAAACCGTAGGGCAATTGGCCCACGGGGGTTTTACGGAAAGCTTGAATTTCTAAAAAGTCGATGATGCGCTCCACTTTTTCGCGGTGCATGATTTCTTCGTTTTCAGCAGGGCCAATGCGCAAGGCTTGCATGAGGATGTTGCTCTTCATGCGCAGGTTGCGCCCCGTCATGATGTTGTCGAGCACGCTCATGCCTTTGAACAAGGCCAAGTTTTGGAAGGTGCGCGCAATGCCCATGGTGGCCACTTGGTGACTGTCCATGTGCCCAAAGGTTTGACCACGGAACGTGATGGAACCCTCTTGCGGTGCGTACACGCCGTTGATGCAGTTGAGCATCGAGCTTTTGCCCGCGCCGTTGGGGCCAATGATGGCGCGCACTTCGTGCTCTTTGACGTTGAAAGAAATGTCGGTCAGCGCTTTGACGCCACCGAAACGCAAACTGATGTTTTTGACGTCGAGGATGACGTCGCCGATTTTCTTGCTCATGCTGCTTTCCCCACAGGCGCGAAGGTTTTGGCGTCAGACAGCTTGAGCGTGGCGCTCACGCTGCCGGTGCGACCGTCTTCAAACTTCACCACGGTTTCAATGAATTGCTCGGTGGCACCGTTGTACAGAGCGCCCACCAAAGCGTCGTATTTTTCGGCAATGAAACCGCGGCGCACTTTGTTGGTACGGGTGAGTTCGCCGTCGTCCGCATCGAGCTCTTTGTGCAACACGAGGAAGCGGCTCACTTGGCTACCGGCCAACAGTTCATCAGCCGCCAAGTCGGCGTTGACCTTCTCGACGCACTCTTTGATCAACTGATACACCTCAGGCTTTTGCGCCAAGTCGGTGTAGCCTGCGTAAGGCAAGTTGTGGCGCTCAGCCCAGTTACCCACGGCGTCCATGTCGATGTTGATCATCACGCACACTTTTTCGCGTTGGTCGCCATAGGCCACGACTTCTTTGATATGCGGAAAGAACTTGAGTTTGTTCTCAACGTACTTGGGTGCAAACATGGCGCCGTCGTTTTCGCCGCCTTTGATGCGGCCCACGTCTTTGACGCGGTCGATGATTTTTAGATGACCATGCGCATCTAAGAAGCCTGCGTCACTGGTGTGGTACCAGCCGTCGGCGGTGAGCACTTCGGCCGTGGCTGCGTCGTTCTTGTAATAGCCTTTGAGCAAGCCGGGCGACTTGACCAAGATTTCGCCGTTGTCGGCGACTTTGATTTCCACACCGGCACAAGGCACGCCCACGGTGTCGGCACGGGCTTCATGGTCGGGATGCAAGCAGACGAACACGGCGGTTTCTGTGGAGCCGTACAACTGTTTCAAGTTCACGCCGATGGAGCGGTAGAAGCTGAACAAATCTGGGCCAATCGCTTCACCGGCGGTGTAGGCCACACGCACGCGGCTCAGCCCCAAGTTGTTGCGCAAGGGTCCGTACACAAAGAAGTTCCCTAAGAGGTAGAGAAACTCACCGACCAAGCCAATCGACTTGCCGTCCATTTTGGTGGGGCCGTATGTGCGAGCCACGTCCATGAAGTAATGGAACATGCCGCGCTTGATGGCACCGGCATCTTCCATGCGAATCATCACGCTGGTCAGCAAGCCTTCAAACACGCGGGGCGGTGCAAAGTAGTACGTGGGGCCAACTTCTTTCAAGTCGATGGTCACAGTGGCGGCCGACTCGGGACAGTTCACCACGTAGCCGCAATAGAGCCACTGGGCGTAACTGAAAATGTTTTGACCAATCCAAGCGGGCGGCAAGTAGGCCAACACATCTTCGTGCGAGGTGAGCTTGTCGAACATTGCGCCGGCTTCTGCACGGTTGATGAGCGAGTGGTGCGTGTGCACCACGCCCTTGGGGTTGCCCGTGGTGCCCGACGTGAAGAACATCGCGCCCACATCGTCGTGGTGCGCTTTTTCGACTTCGTCCAAATAGAAGCTTGGATGCTGCTCGTTAAACACAGCGCCGACAGCCAACAACTCTTCAACAGAAGCCAAGCCAGGCTCGTCGTACTTGCGCAGACCGCGTGGGTCATCAAAGAAGATGTGCGCGATTTGTGGGCACTCTTCACGGATTTCAAGCAACTTGTCGACTTGCTCTTGGTCTTCCACCACACAAAAACGCACTTCGGCGTTGTTGATAGGGAACACGCACTCAGGGCCTGCGGCGTCTTGGTACAAAGGAATGGGGATAGCGCCCAGCGATTGCGCAGCCAACATGGTGGCGTACAGGCGGGGACGGTTGGAGCCAATGACCACCAAGTGCTCGCCGCGCGTCAAGCCGGCTTGGTGCAAGCCGCACGCCATGTGCGCCACCATCTGGGCCATATCGGCCCATGATGTGGTTTGCCAAATACCGTATTCCTTCTCGCGCATGGCGGGGGCATTGGGGCGCTCGCTGGCATGCTTGAGTAACAGTCGTGGGAACGTGGTCTGCATTCCTAATCCTTGCTTTGTTTATCGACAAAAAATCATGACGCGCACAAGACGCGTTTTGGATGTTGTTGGCGATAGTAGGAGGAGGTTTGACGCTAAGTTGTCGTTTCGACGACAATTTAGGGAAGACACCTAGCAGAACTTACCCGAGTCTGACCTTTTACGTGGACACACCTGATGGCTTTAGAACCAAGCGTTTACCAACGTCGCCGCTCGCTCACCGAACAGGAGCTCAAACTTATCCCGTGGCTAGGCGTGCTCAAAGACAACGAGCGCGAACGCATCCTCTTCCAACTGGTGGTGAGTGACCCAATGCCCGGCGACTATGTGTGCCGCGTAGGACGCAACGCCACTTACTGGTTTGGTGTAATTGAAGGACTCCTGAAGATGAGCACCGACAGTGCCAGCGGCCGCACCATCACCTTCACAGGTGTGCCGCCTGGCGGTTGGTTTGGCGAGGGCACGGCCATCAAGCGCGAGAGCTACCGCTACAACATCATGGCGCTGCGTCGCAGCGTGGTGGCGGGCCTGCCCATCGATACTTTCCATTGGCTGCTCGACAACTCGATTGGTTTCAACCGCTTTGTGATGAACCAGCTCAATGAACGCTTGGGCCAGTTTGTGGAAGCCCGGGAAATTGACCGCTTCAACGACCCCGATGTTCGCGTGGCGCGCAACTTGGCCGCGCTGTTCAACCCCACCTTGTTTCCAGGCGTCGGTGAAATGCTGCGCATCACGCAGCAAGAACTGGCTTACCTCGTCGGCCTGTCGCGTCAACGCGTGAATGTGGCGCTCAACACCTTGCAAGAGCAAGGCGCAATTCGCATTGAATACGGCGGCATGCGGGTGTTGAACCTTGCGGCATTGCGCGCCAGTGGCACTTAGAATTTGCCCCTTATGTCAGACACCCCCACAGAACTCACCCGCCTCAACAAACGCATGGCCGAACTCGGCCTGTGCTCACGCCGCGAGGCCGATACGTGGATAGAACAAGGCTGGGTGTTGGTCAATGGCCGCCCTGCTGAAATGGGCGTGAAAGTTGGCCCCAACGACCGCGTGGAAATTGACCGACGCGCCACTGGCCACCAAGACACTCAAGTCACTGTTCTGCTGCACAAGCCTATGGGCTATGTGAGCGGCCAAGCCGAAGACGGACATGAGCCAGCCATCATGTTGATTAACCCTCGCACGCATTGGACGGGCGACTCGTCAAAACGACGCTTCACGCCCACACAGTTGCGCAGCCTCGCTCCTTCGGGCCGACTCGACATTGACTCCACAGGCTTGTTGGTGTTGACGCAAGACGGCCGCGTCGCACGCCAGCTGATTGGCGAGGACTCGGAGATGGAAAAAGAATATTTGGTGCGCGTGACCTACACCGGCCACGAAAACACCGCCGCAGCCACCGCCGCATCTGCCACCTATGGCGGCAGGGCCAATCAACTCAGCGCCATTGGCGACCACGACCGCGTGACCAACAACGTGCAAGCCGTGTTTCCGAAGGACCAACTCGAACGCTTGCGCCACGGCTTGAGCTTGGACGGCAAGCCACTCAAACGTGCGCAGGTGGAATGGCAAAACCCAGAACAACTTCGCTTTGTACTGACCGAAGGCAAGAAGCGCCAAATTCGCCGCATGTGCGAGCAAGTCGGCCTTCAGGTCGTAGGCCTCAAGCGCATCCGCATTGGACACGTACAACTGGGGCAGCTGCCTGCGGGGCAATGGCGGTATTTAGGTGCTAATGAACGCTTCTAAACACTAAAAACGATTATTTAGTATTAATAAAAGTATGATTCTGGCTTTATTCGTCAGAGTCACTCAAGGTATGACTCTGAATGTGTGAACCTGTCCAAGACTTATCCACCTGTTCAGCTTGAGCAGTCCATGTGTGAAAGACATTGGGAAGAAATCAAAACCATCGCGCAACACTGGGGTGGCCCCGCCCCCTTTGAATACGACGAAGCAGAACAACACATCGTTGGGTTTTTCGCAAATCGCCTCCACAGATTGCCCGCTCACGAGCAAGCGACACTGTGCATGGGCCTTATCGGTGTTGATGAATTAACCGATGGTTCGCTAAGCGAGGCTGCGGAAAGCTTTGAACTTGATGCGTTGCGATTTGACCAAATCCTAAATATCTT
The DNA here is from genome assembly GCA_947455585.1 of Comamonadaceae bacterium. Classification (GTDB taxonomy): domain Bacteria; phylum Pseudomonadota; class Gammaproteobacteria; order Burkholderiales; family Burkholderiaceae_C; genus Limnohabitans. The sequence continues at coordinate 6,741 of CANGOY010000038.1, read as the reverse complement.
GATGGAAGACTTGATGTCATTTGTTGACAGCGGACAAGCCCCAGAGCAATACCAAGCCAGCGAGGCCGAGGAATGGTTCAACCAAGTTGAATTCATGAAGCCTCTGTTGAAGTACTTTCGTCGCGCTCATCAATCACTGGTGTACGACTACGCCGTTGACATCCGGCAGCGCCTCGTTGCCGACTTAAAAGTCCAAGCTAAAAACGCACCGGCTTTTGATATTGCAGATGAAGGCTGTCGGTCACATTGGGACGAGATTTGCGTCATGGCCTACATGGGCAGTGATCACATTTTGCATTCGATGTTGTTGTCCACGTTGGATGATTCCGCATTGCGTGCCATCAAGGCCCTGCCCAAAACTGAGCAATACGCGCTTTGGGCAGATACGCGCTGGAGCATCGACTGGTTAGAAACCTGTGATGGGAAAAACGTCTCTATTGATCTTTACATTGACAGTAATGGTCTGATTGAGGCGGCCGAGACTGTCCGAAATCAACTGATGGCGTCAACGTCTAACGAACCCTTCAATCACGATGAACTTGGTGAACGGGCCCAACACTCAGAAGAAGATGATCTGGCACTTTTGCAGGCTGTTGCAGATGGCACACACCCACTAATGCTGGAGCCGATACTCGCTGAGTTAGTCGAAAGCGCATACCTCCGGCGTTTGAATGTTGAGGGCATCACGACATTGCTCACGCAGGCAGTTAATTCATATACAAATGCAATGCTCGAAGCCACAAAAGATCTTAAGGATTGAGCTTCATACATTCGAGCGGTGGGTGTAAACGCACAAGGCGCCTACATCAGACTATCAAAGTAGTAAGCGAGATTAACTGTATTTAAATGGATACTCTTGCAAAATCTAATTTTTCTTACGAAAATATGATCGATCAAGTAAAGGATGTCTAATGACCGCCACCGCCACCCTATCGAGCAAGTTTCAAATCTCCATCCCCAAGGCCGTTCGCGAAGAGCTGGCCCTAGAGGCGGGGCAAACGTTTGTGTTCATCCCCAAAGGCACAGGCATGTTGCTCATGCCCACGCCCAGCCTGGCGCATTTAGCAGGCATTGCCAAGGGCGCCAAGACCACCGGCTATCGTGACCGCAAGGAACGCAGCTGATGGCAGTAAAGCCTTTGTGCGTTGTGGATACCTCGGCGTGGATCGAGTACCTCACAGGCAGCCCGCTTGGCAAACAGCTTGCACCCCACTTTCCTCAGCAGTCCACCTGCATCGTCCCAACGCTGGTTCAACTGGAATTGTCGAAATGGTTAAGGCGTGAGGCTGACGAAGATCGTGCTGACGAGGTGATTGCCTATACGATGGAGTGCATAGTTTCCCCGCTCGACACAGGCATCGCCCTATTAGCCGCCGATATGCACAGCCAATACAAGCTGGCTACAGCTGACGCCATCGTCTATGCCACGGCACAAAGCAAAGGTGCCACATTGCTCACCTGTGACGCCCATTTCGCAAAGCTAGCTGGCGTGTTGTACTGGTCTAAAAAATCAACACACCACTGACCCTTGAAATTTTCTAAGTCGCCCCGCACCTTTGCGCGTTGTTTTTTGTAATTTAGTTTTGAAGACCATGACCAAACAAACCCATTCTTTCCAAGCCGAAGTCTCACAGCTGCTGAACCTTGTCACGCACTCCCTCTATTCCAACAAAGAAATCTTCTTGCGCGAACTGGTGTCCAACGCCTCTGATGCCTGTGACAAGCTGCGCTACGAAGGCCTGAACAACGATGCCTTGTTTGAAGGTAACGCCGACCTCGAAGTACGCGTGAGCTTTGACAAAGACGCACGCACCCTGACCATTTCCGACAACGGCATTGGTATGAGCCAAGAAGACGCGATTGCCCACCTCGGCACGATTGCCAAGAGCGGCACACGCGAGTTCATGGGCAAGCTCAACGGCGACCAAAAGACCGATGCCAAAGACCAAGGCGCTTTGATTGGCCAGTTTGGTGTGGGTTTTTACTCGGGCTACATCGTGGCCGACCGCATCACGGTTGAGTCCCGCCGCGCTGGTTTGAAGGCTAGCGAGGGTGTGCGCTGGAGCAGCACCGGCACGGGCGACTTTGAGGTGGAGAACATCACCCAAGCCGAGCGCGGCACACACATCATCTTGCACCTGCGTGACGATGCCGAGGAGTACCTGAGCGCATGGAAGCTGAAGTCGGTCATCAACAAATACTCCGACCACATTTCTTTGCCCATCCGCATGCGCAAAGAAGAGTGGAAAGACGGCGAGCTCATTGAAGGTGACCCCTCCGGTGGTCGACAACCCGGCGAAATGGTGCTGACCGACGAATGGGAAACCGTCAACCAAGCCAACGCGCTTTGGGCACGCCCCAAGAAGGAGGTGAGCGACGAGCAGCACGCCGAGTTCTACAAACACATCAGCCACGATTTCGAGCCACCTTTGGCTTGGAGCCACAACCGCGTGGAAGGCAGCACCGAATACACACAGCTGTTGTACATCCCAGGCAAGGCGCCGATGGACTTGTTCAACCGCGAAAAGAAAGCCGGCTTGAAGTTGTATGTGAAGCGCGTGTTCATCATGGACGACGCCGAAGCCCTAATGCCCTCTTACCTGCGCTTTATCAAAGGCGTGGTGGACTCGGCCGATTTGCCGTTGAACGTAAGCCGCGAATTGCTGCAAGAAAGCCGTGACGTCAAAGCCATTCGCGAAGGCAACACGCGCCGCGTGCTGTCCGTACTGGAAGACTTGGCCAAGTACGACAAAGCGCCAGTAGCCGGCGAAGATGGCGTGACTGACGTTCTGAGTGACGAAGACAAAGCCAAGCAAGGCAAGTACAGCCAGTTCTACGCCGAGTTCGGCGCGGTCCTGAAAGAAGGCTTGGGCGAAGACTTTGCCAACAAAGACAAGCTGGCCAAACTGCTGCGCTTTGCCAGCACCAGCACAGACACCGTGAGCGTGTCATTCGCCGACTACAAGGCGCGCATGAAAGAAGGCCAAGAGGCCATCTACTACATCACCGCCGACACCTTGGCCGCAGCCAAGAACAGCCCGCAACTTGAAGTGTTCCGCAAAAAGGGCATCGAAGTCTTGTTGATGACCGACCGTGTGGACGAGTGGGCCTTGAACTTTGTGCAAGAGTTTGACGGCACGCCCATGCAGTCTGTCGCCAAAGGCGCTGTGGACTTGGGTTCTCTGCAAGACGACGCTGAGAAGAAGGCGGCTGAGGACGCAGCAGAGACTTTCAAGCCTGTGCTGGCCAAACTCAAAGAGGCCCTGAAAGACAAAGCCGAGGACGTGCGTGTGACCACCCGCTTGGTCGATTCCCCCGCATGTTTGGTGGTGAAAGACCACGGCATGTCCATGCAACTGGCCCGCATGCTCAAACAAGCTGGCCAGCAAGCACCAGACATGAAGCCCGTCCTAGAAGTGAATGCCGACCACCCCTTGGTGAAAAAGCTGAGTGCCGATGCCAACCCGCATTTCAACGACTTGGCGCACATCTTGTTCGACCAAGCGCTGTTGGCTGAAGGCGGTTTGCCTGAAGACCCTGCCGCCTATGTGAAACGGGTGAACGCACTCTTGGTGTAAAAACGGGTCCATGACACACATGGACACACCCCACTCCGCGTCTTTAGACGACTTGAAGGCCAACACACGCGTGTTGGCCTTTGACATTTTCGGCACCGTCGTCGATTGGCACGGCAGCATCATGCGCGAAATGCAATCGCTCTATCCATCGGTAGATGCCAATGCGTTTGCTTTGGCTTGGCGTGCGGGCTATCAGCCTGCCATGGCTCGCGTGCGCTCTGGTGAATTGGGCTGGACGCGCATTGATGAATTGCACCGACTGATTTTGGAGCAATTGCTACCGCAGTTCGGCTTAACTCACTTGCGCGAATCTGAATGTAGCCATCTCAACCGCGTGTGGCATCGCTTAGAGGCTTGGCCAGACAGTGTGGCTGGGTTGTTGCGTTTGAAGAAAAAATTCACAATTTGCAGCTTGTCTAATGGCAACTTAGGACTACTCACCAACATGGCCAAACGTGCCGGACTGCCTTGGGACTGTGTGTTATCAGCAGAAGTCTTTCGAGCCTACAAGCCAGATCCTGCTGCATATTTTGGCGTCGCTGAGGTGTTTGATGTGCCTCCTCATCAAGTCATGCTTTGCGCCGCACACCATGATGACCTCGAAGGAGCGCGAGCTTGTGGTTTGCGCACGGCATATATCGAACGGCCTTTAGAGTTTGGGGCCTTACAGCCTAAAGACGTATCGCCACACATTGGAAATGACCTGCATGCACGCGACATGCATGCACTGGCAGATATTCTTGGATGTTAAACGTACAACGGTTCTTCTTGCATGGCCTCACATTGCTCGACCAGCATATGTGTTTGGCCTGCCCAATAATCACTGCTACCAAACCACGAAAAATGCTGCACAAAGGCGGGGTCATCTTTGCGCCTTGCTAACCAAGCGCTGTAATGAATGAGGCGCAAGGTACGCAAAGGCTCTATCAACGCTAACTCGTTGCGGTTGAGTTCTCGCATTTGCTCGTAACCGTCGACCAGCATGGCCAGTTGTTGTGTCCGTTGCGCACGCTCACCGCTGAGCAACATCCAAAGGTCTTGCACGGCCGGCCCCATGCGAGCGTCATCTAAGTCCACAAAGTGAGGCCCACCGTTGGGTAGGTCTGTCGGCGTCCACAAAATATTGCCTGGATGACAGTCACCATGCAAACGAATGTGGTGCGCTGGGTGTGCTGCAAATTGTTGCTTTGCTATGTCTATCGCTTGGTTGCACCAAGTTAGCCATTCCGTTTTTTGGTCCAGCGGAATGATGTTGTTTTCAATCAACCAATCACGCGACTCAATGGCGAACGTATCAACATTCAAGGTGGGACGAGTGGCGAAATTTTGTTGTGCACCCACGTTGTGGATACGCGCGATGAACCGCCCTATCCACTCCAAGACTTCTGCATCGTCGAGCTCCGGCATTCGACCACCTCGACGCGGACTGACACTGAACGCGAAACCATGGGTGTGATGCAAGGTTTTACCGTGCAAGCTTAGAGACCCTACCAAGGGCACTTCCTCGGCCATCAGCTCTGCGGCAAAGCCATGCTCTTCCAAAATTTGCGCATCTGTCCATCGTTCGGGTCTATAGAACTTGGTCACCACGGAACTGTTGTCATCCAACATGACTTGATAGACACGGTTTTCATAGGAGCTCAGCGCCGTGAGTCGTCCGTCAACTTCTAGCCCTAACTCAGAAAGTGCATCCAGCACCACATCGGGCGTGAGTGTTTCATAGGCGTGATGCTTGTGCGTACGCTCAAACACCCCAGACGACCTCTTTGTCTTCTGCATGTGCACGATGCAACATGTCAATGAAAGGCACCACGCGCTGCTTCAGGCTGATGCCTCGGGCGCCATCCATGGTTGATGAGGCACTCTCACTTGTCGCTTGCGCATCCTGAACCGCCTCTTTTGCAGCTTTGACAGCAGCAGCCTCTCGCTCGACGGCTGCATGCAGCGCATCGATGGCACCCAACATTTCATTTGGAAGAATGATGCCTTTCAAGCCTGGTTCTTTGCCAATGAGTTTGAGGATTTGTTTGCCTTGGGGTTCCAACATGATGAGGTCACCCGTAGCTTTTGATTTGAATTTGTACAGCATGTTTTCATTGTGCGCTCTTGCAGCGCAGCGTCAAGTTGGCTTTATCTTAGGGTCGCAACAGTGGGGCAACTGCAGCATGAAACTCGTCAGGCCGTTCATACATTACCCAGTGCCCAGCATCAGGCACCACTGTGAATGAAGCCATACTTGGCAACACAATTGGTACCTGTTGTAACGTCTCTTTATACAGTGCGTCCAGCTCACCCCACACACCGTGCACGGGGCATGTCCAACGTGCCTGAGCTCGTGCCAATACATCCGTGCGTGCAATGCGTCGACGTCGCATGCGGTCGCGCGCTACGTTGGCCTGTTGCAAAACAATCACCTCATCTGTCACGCTTTCTGAGTGCGCGAGCATCATGGCGGTTAAGTTGTGGCGATGCACGTGACGTTGCGCTGCATCGTCCATACCGGGCGTCATGCCTCGCATCGGCAGTTCTTTGCCAAACAAACCCAAGCCTGGCGCGCCGACAAATATCAATTGACGAATGAGGTGTGGGTATTGCGCAGCAAGCAATCCTGCAGTCATGCCTCCAAATGAGAATCCCATGACATCCACGGGTTTGCCGCCAAAGGTATGGGTGAAAATTTCGGCGACATACGGCACTAAACCATCCGCGTCTGTCACACCCTCGGGCAAGCTGGAGTCGCCAAAGCCTGGAATGTCCAGAACCCAGACTGTCCGATATTGGGCTAAATGCTCCACATTGCGTATCCAATGTGTCCAGCTGCCAGAACCTCCGTGCAGCAATACAAGTGGCTTTGTTGCGGCATGAATTTCAATGGTAGGTATGAGGTCGCCAACGACGTTGTGGACGGGTTCATGCCCCCCCCAAACGTGCCACACTGCCCGACCCCAAGCATAAGTTTGCTCGAGGCGTTGCGACAGCGACTCAACTCGACTGATTTCCATTTGTGAAACTCCCAATCGGCATAGGGGGTAGTCATCGCGACTACGCCCCTGCCACACCACCTAGCATGCGGGTCCGCACTAGGCGGTTCGAAGAGTTGAGGTTCATACGAGTCTAGGTGCTCCAAGTCTATCGAAATACGTAATGGTCAGCACCACGTTAG
>CANGOY010000037.1 GCA_947455585.1 Comamonadaceae bacterium | reverse complement strand
GTGCCTGAGGATTTGCGTGACGCCGGCAAAGTGGCTGACGCGCATTTGAACACCTTGGACCAAATCGTGGCGATGAGCCATCTTCCGTCGATGAATCGTTCCACCTTGAGCGTGTTGGGTGCGGCTGTTCACAAACTCAAAGAGCACAAGCAGATGCTCGGTGCACTGCTGCTTTTAGTGGTCGCGGTTGTTTTGTTCGTCTTGCAAGGCCCGCAACATTCGGAGGAGGCGGTCACTACCCCTGCTGCGACTTCAGCCCCGGCGTATCCTGTATCCAAGCCCCCGCTCGTGGTTGAGCAGCCAGTAGTGACTGCTGCGCCTGTATGGGTCGCATCAGCACCCGTTGCGCCAGCACCCATTGCTTCTGCACCAGCGCCAATGTCAGTTGCCGCTGCCTCTTCCAGTGTCTTAAGCAAGCCCGCGTCCTGTGCCTATTCCAGCGATGCCATGCCCGAAGTGACCCCCTTGATTGCGGTCAAAGAAGGGCGCTACGTGTACTTGGTGAGCGGCGCAAATATGGACCTGTGCGTCGTGGATGGCAACAAGCAAGCGACAGCTGTGCAACTCAAAGCCGGCGAAAACCGCAGCGTATATGGTGTGTCTCCTTGGCAAGTGTCGAGCGCGCAGTTGTCAAAAGTTCAAATTTATTTCCAAGGTGGGCGTGTGTCGCTTCCCGATGGCAATGCCAATCGCGTGAAGTTGCTTGAAGTTGCTGTGACGCGTTAAGCCCATGTTTAAAAAAATGAAATTTGGGGAATCCACACAGGCGAGTCGCCTAGACCAAACCGTGATTGGTCAATCAGCGGTGGTGTTGGGCAACATTGTTTCGAAAGATTTGGTGCAACTCAAAGGCCATGTCGTGGGCAATATCGATGTCAACGGCAGCCCAAACGCTCAGCTGTCCGTGCTGTCGCAGGCCCATGTCGAAGGGGATATCAACGCACAACAGGCCGTGGTCAATGGGGTCGTCAATGGCAATATCGAATCGACGGGACGTGTCGAGTTGCATGCAGGCGCTAATGTCAAAGGCAATATTTCCTACGCCACCATGGCGATTGAACATGGTGCCAAGTTGTACGGAATGATGAGTAACAACAATGTCAAACAGCACTGACAATTTGCAACGCTTGGGTCATGTCATCATCATTGATGACGACGCGTCCGTGCGTCGCAGCTTATCCATGATGTTGCAGCGTGCTGGCTATGAGGTGAGTGCGTACGACAGTGCGGATGAATTTTTGGCGTATCCCATCATTCCTTCGCCCTGTGTGATTTTGTTAGACATGCGCATGCCCGGCACCACGGGTGTCGGTTTGCAATCGCAGCTCAAAACATTGGCGCAAAACGTTCCCGTGATTTTTGTGAGTGGCGACAGCCGCCCAGAAGAAATCATTTCCGCAATGAAGCAGGGCGCGGTAGATTTTTTGCTCAAACCCTTCACCGCACAAGCCATGATGGATGTGATTCAGCGTGCCATGCAACTGTCTGAGGCGGCCATCGTCCAAGCCGATAAAAGTCTAAAAGTGTCTGAGCGATTGAAGCGTTTGACGCCTCGTGAAATGGAAATCTGTCACTGGATGGTGCGTGGTTACTCGAACCAACAAATTTCCACGATTGATGGCGGCGCATCAGCCACCATTAAATTGCACCGTGCCCGAGTGATGGACAAGATGGCCGCGACGACCTTGCCTGAGTTGATTGACATGCTCATGGGCGCGGACATCCCCGTGCCTCAGCGCTCAATTTCTTGAGCCTTCGCGTGTTTCAATCGCAGGCGTACATGCAGTGCGCAACTGGCGAAGAGCACCACACACAAAACTACCTCTGCAAAAGCGAAGTAATTGCTAGGTGCCGTATCGCCCCAAGCGCGCACCACACCTTCGGTGAAATACAACCAAATCAGCAGGCTCAACCAGCGGTAGGTGTACATGCGGTTTTTCAGCAAGCCGGTGAGTGGAAAACACAGCGGCAACACCTTGAGTGCAAGCAGCGTTCCGCCGGGGCGCAGGGGGGCCAGCCAAAGTTCCCAAGCCAGACCGAGCACGATGAGCCCCATGAGGCTGCTCACGGCTATGAGGCGAGTGAGCGTCACGTGACGGCGTGAATTTTCTTGAGGGGCTAGGGTGGAGTTGTGCATAGAAAGTGGGATGATTCAGGTCATGATTGTCCCGTATCTCCAGAACTTTTTTCAGCGTCTTGCCCGATTCCCTTGGCGTAACACCGCTCGCACTTTGCGCCAACGTTTTCGTGAAGACAGGCTGGGTCAAACCGCCGGTAGTTTGACCTTCACCACCACCATCGCTTTGGTGCCTTTGGTGACCGTGGCTTTGGCTGTTTTGACCGCATTTCCCATGTTTGCTGATTTTCAAGTCGTGCTCCAAAAACGCTTGGTTGAAAGCTTGGTACCCGACAACATTTCGCGCCAAGTGTTGGGCTACTTGACTCTGTTTGCCAGTAAGGCCAGCCGCTTAGGTGCGGCGGGTGTGGCAGCGTTGTTGGTGTCTGCACTGGCTCTGGTGTTCACGATTGACCGCACGCTCAACGCCATTTGGCGTGTGCGCAAGCGCCGCCCCTTTGCACACAGCATGTTGTTGTATTGGACGGCCATCACCTTAGGCCCCTTGTTGATGGGCGCGAGCTTGGTGATGATGTCGCAGTTCATGGCGGTGTCGCGCGGCGCCGTGCCCGATTTTTTGGGTAATTTGCGTTGGTTGTTCAATGTGGTCGAGTTCTTTTTACTGGCGTGGGCGGTGAGTGCGCTTTACCGTTTTGTGCCCTACACCCAAGTGCGTTGGAGTCATGCCTTGGTGGGCGGTGTTTGGGTGGCAGCGGCCACCGAAGTGGCGCGCAAAGTGTTGGCCTATTACTTTGGACAAATTCCCACCTACTCGGTGGTGTACGGCGCGTTTGCGACGGTGCCAATTTTGTTGGTGTGGATTTACTTGGCATGGGCCATCGTGCTGATTGGCGCAGTGTTGGTGGCCAACTTACCTAGCTTGCTGGCTGGTATTTCGCGTGATGGCCGCAGCGTGGGTTGGCGTTTTCAGTTGGCGCTGGAAGTGTTGCAGCGTTTGCAACTGGCACGTACCACGGACGAACATGGCGCAAGCCTGAGCACCTTGTGCGAAGACTTGGCGCTTGACCCTTTACAGCTAGAAGACGTGTTGGCCACACTCGTGGACCTCGATTGGATTGCCCGCTTAAGCGAGGCGGTCGACGCCCGTCAAACCCATGTGCAAGAAGCCCGTTATGTGATGCTGGCTGACCCGCACCGCACGCCTTTGGCGCCGTTGATGGAGCGCTTGCTGTTGGTGCGCAGCCCCGAGGCAGAGGGTCTGTGGATGCAGTGGCAAGACCTGCGCTTGCGCGACGTGCTTTAAGCCGTCACCTTTTAAATCGCCACGCGCAAAAAGTCTTTGAGCGCATGCAAAGTTTCTTCTGGTGACTCGCTCATTTGGTGATGGCCCATGGGCACCTTCACCACGCTGAAGGTTTTGCCAGTGGCTTTGGCTTGGTCTATCAAACTTTTTGCTGCGCGTGGTGGCGTCATTTGGTCGCTTTCACCCAGCACAAACAAGATGGGGCAGGTCACAGCGGATACCGCTTCTAGACCGTTGGCATAGCTGTCGCAAGCCACAAAACCTCGGTGAAAAATATTCACCTGCGCGTTGCTGGCCAGCACGCGTCGACCCAAAGCCATGGAAGCGCCATACACCCAAGTGCCAGGGCCGAGTGCCGATGGAGGTGCCGCCAGTGTGGCGCGTGAAAACACATTCACCATCTTCAGCGCTTTCATGGGTTCGTTCAAAGACGCCTCAATCAAAATGGGAGATACCTTCATCGGGAAGGCCGTGCCTACCAGCGCTAGGTGTGTGATGCGTTCTTTCAAACGTGCGGCAGTTTCCAGTGCAATCAATGAGCCCCAGCTGTGGCCTATTAAGCGCGCTTGGCGAACGCCTGCGGCATCGAGTAGGTTTTCAATGAACTGCGCTGCTTCTTCCACGCTGGATGGCGCATCACCGCCGCTGCGTCCGTGGCCGGGTAAGTCGACGGCCAGCACATTGAAGCCGTGGTGTGCGAGGTAACGCGTTTGTAAAATCCACACACTGTGGTCGTTGAGCACGCCGTGGATGAATACGAGGGTGGGCTTGGCCGCATCAAAGGCTTTGCCGCCCGTGTAGGCGTAGGCCTCGTAGGCTTGGCCGCTGGCTGTTTGAAGTTTGAATTTCATGGCCATCTCTTCTTAGGCTTGGAGTTTTTCTGCGGCTTTCAAGGCACGTTTCAAATCGTCAATCAAATCGGCAGGGTCTTCTAAACCGATGGACAGACGAATGGTGCCTGGGCCAATGCCTGCCGTGGTCAGCGCTTTGTCGCTCATGCGAAAGTGCGTGGTGCTGGCGGGATGAATGACCAAGCTGCGGCAGTCGCCCACGTTGGCGAGGTGGCTGAAAATTTGCAACGCCTCGATGAAGGCCTTGCCTTGTTCGCGTGAGCCTTGAATGTCAAAGCTGAATACTGAGCCCGCGCCTCGTGCGCCAAAGCGCAACAGCTTTTCAGCCAGCGCGTGGCTGGGGTGGTTCTCGATGAGTGGGTGTCCCACACGGCTGACCAGCGGGTGGCTGGCTAAAAATTGCACCACTTTTTCGGTGTTGGCCATGTGGCGGTCCATGCGCAGCGAAAGGGTTTCGATGCCTTGCAAAATCAGCCATGCGCTGTGCGGACTCAGGCAAGCGCCAAAGTCACGCAGGCCTTCGCGACGCGCCCGCAGCAAGAAAGCACCTACGGTGCTTTCTTCGCTGAACACCATGTTGTGAAAGCCTTCGTAGCTTTGCGTGAGCTCGGGAAACTTGCCACTCTTTTCCCAATCAAAACTGCCGCCGTCCACCACGATGCCGCCAATCACGGTGCCGTGACCGCTGAGGAATTTGGTGGCCGAGTGGTAAACCAAATCAGCACCCAGTTCAAAAGGCTTCACCAAGTACGGCGTTGTGAGTGTGCTGTCGACCAGCAGCGGAACATCCGCTTCATGGGCAATTGCAGAGAGGGTGGGGATGTCCAACACATCCAGACCGGGGTTGCCCACGGTTTCGCCAAAAAACAATTTGGTATTGGGTCGCACGGCAGCGCGCCATGCGTCTATGTCGTTGGGGCTAACGAATGTGGTTTCAATACCAAAGCGGCTCAGCGTGTAGTGCAGCAGGTTGTGTGAACCGCCATACAAGGCCGTGCTGGCCACGATGTGCGAGCCCGCGCCCATGAGCGTGGCAATGGTCAAGTGCAGCGCCGCTTGTCCGCTGGCGGTGGTGATGGCACCAATGCCGCCCTCAAGCGCTGCCACGCGTTGCTCTAGTACCGCGTTGGTCGGGTTGCTGATGCGGCTGTAGACATGGCCTGCGCGTTCTAAGTTGAACAGCGATGCTGCATGGTCGCTCGACTCAAATACAAACGAGGTGGTGAGATGGATGGGCACCGCGCGTGCGCCCGTGGTGGGGTCAGGCGCTGCGCCTGCGTGCAAAGCGAGTGTGTCAAAACTGGGGTCGTTGTAGCCGGGCATGGTTTCCTCGGGGGTGTTTTGTCAGATTTTCTCTGGTCATTGTGGGCTATATTTCGACCATAACTGGAGGAGACAAACCATGAAAGTCAGCGATATCCTGCGCGTCAAAGGCCAAAGCGGCGGCACCTTGTTCACCATCGACCCGATGGAGCCTTTGGTATCTGCCGTCAACATCATGGCTGAAAAAGACATGGGTTCGCTCTTGGTCATGGAGCACGGTGACTTGGTCGGTTTGTTGACTTTTCGCGAAGTCATACAAGCGATTAACCGCAACGGCGGCACTTTGGGCGATTTCACGGTGCGTAGCGCCATGGACGACCACCCGCTGACCTGTACGCCAGAAACCCCCATTGATGATGTGCGTCGCATGATGTTGGGCAGCCACGCGCGCTACATGCCCGTCATAGGCAACCGCCAACTGCAAGGTGTCATCAGTTTTTACGACGTGGCCAAGTCGGTGGTGGACAGCCAAAACTTTGAGAACAAGATGCTCAAGGCTTACATCAAAGACTGGCCCAGCGGCACGCCAGACCCCGAAGACAAGTAAGCAAAGGCGGCCCCGTGGTGGTGGGATAATCTCGTCCCATGAGCGGCAATACCTTCGGAACCCTTTTCAGCGTCACCAACTTTGGTGAATCCCACGGCCCAGCCATTGGCTGCGTGATTGACGGCTGCCCTCCGGGCATGTCGCTCTGCGAGGCAGACATCCAGCACGATTTGGACCGTCGTCGCCCCGGCACCAGCCGCCATGTGACCCAACGCAACGAGCCCGACCAGGTACAAATTTTGTCTGGCGTGTACGAAGGTAAAACCACTGGCACACCGATTGCGCTGTTGATTCAAAACACCGACCAACGTAGCAAAGACTACGGCAACATCTTGCAAACCTTCCGCCCGGGTCATGCGGACTACACCTATTTCCAAAAGTTTGGCATTCGCGACCCACGCGGTGGCGGCCGTTCTTCGGCACGTTTGACTGCCCCCACGGTGGCCGCAGGTGCAGTGGCTAAGAAGTGGCTCAAAGAAAAATATGGCACCACGTTTTACGGTTGTATGACGCAAATCGGCGAGCTGCCCATTCCGTTTGAGAGCTGGGACCATGTGGGTCACAACCCGTTTTATGCACCATGCGCCGATGTACAAGCCTTTGAAGACTACATGGACAGCCTGCGCAAAGCCGGCGACTCATGCGGCGCACGCATTCGTGTGGTGGCCACAGGCATGCCTGTGGGCTTAGGTCAGCCGATTTACGACCGTTTGGATGCAGACATTGCCTACGCCATGATGGGCCTCAACGCAGTCAAAGGCGTGGAGATTGGCGCTGGCTTTGCCAGCGTGGCGCAGCGCGGTACCGTGCATGGTGATTCACTCACCCCCCAAGGTTTCGTCACCAACAACTCAGGCGGGGTACTGGGCGGCATCAGCACAGGTCAAGACTTGGAGGTGAGCATTGCCATCAAGCCCACCAGTTCTATTTTGAGCCCGCGTGACTCGATTGACCAAAACAGCCAACCCACCGAAGTGGTGACCAAGGGCCGTCACGACCCTTGCGTGGGCATTCGTGCCACGCCAATTGCCGAAGCCTTGTTGGCCTTGGTGGTGATGGACCATGCTTTGTTGCACCGTGCCCAATGCGGTGATGTGCAGGTGGCCATGCCAGCCATCGCGGGCCATATTGGTGGTTAAGCGGGCACCTCACTGGGTGTTTGATTTAGGTTTGTTTTGACGCACCGATTCAAAGAAGCGCGTTCGAGTAACGCGCTTTCTCGTTTTGAGATCTTTCCTTTTGCGGCCTTGTCAGCCAGCTACTTTGCGCACATTGGTTTCTTCAACCCGTATTTGCCGCTCTGGCTCAAAGACTTAGGTTTCTCCATCACCATCATTGGCTTACTCACAGCCGTGCAAGCTGCTACGCGCGTGCTGGCCCCTTATGGCTGGGGTTGGTTGAGTGACCACACGGGCGAACGAGTCAAGTTGCTGCGCTTTTGTGCAGGTGCTGCGCTCATTTGCTCTGCGGGTTTGTTGGTCGAGGGCAGTGTGGTTTGGATTGCCGTGGTGTTGCTGCTGATGTTCATCCACACCAGCGCCATGATGCCTATGAGCGAAGCGGCCCTAGCGCATTTGGTCAGTACCGACCAAGGTTTTGATTCACGCCGCTATGGCCGTGTGCGCTTGTGGGGCTCGTTGGGTTTTTTAATTACCGTGTTTGTGGCGGGTGCGTGGTTTGAGCATCAAGGCATGCAGAGCTTTCCCGTATGGGCTGTGGGTTCATTGCTCGCACTCAATGTGAGTGTGTGGTGGCTGCCTAATCGCAAAGAAGCCACGCATCACGACGGTGTGCAGCTTTCCGTCATGCCCGTGTTGCGTCAGCGCAAGGTGCAGTGGTTTTTTGCCACCGTGTTTTTCCATGTGCTCTCGCACATTGGCATCTATGTGTTTTTCTCACTCTACCTTGATGAGCTGGGCTACAGCAAAACCATGATTGGTGTGTTGTGGGCCGTTTCAGTGGCCGCCGAAATTGTGTGGTTCTTCACCCAAAGCCGTTGGCTGCCCAAGTTCAGCTTGTCGATGTGGATGTTTATCTGTGCAGCCGCGATGGTGCTGCGCATGGTGCTCACCACATGGGCGGCCGAATGGCTGTGGGCTTTGCTGTTTGCCCAGGTGTTGCATGCGCTGACATTTGCCACGCAGCATACGGCGTGCATTGCTTTGTTGTCGCATCACTTCCCTGGGCGCTTGCGTGGCAGGGGACAGGCTTTGTATGCGTCGATAGGCTATGGCGTGCCGGGTGTGTTGGGTGCTTTGTGCGGCGGTGCCTTGAGCGATGCATTCGGCTTGTCGTCCGTCTATGCGGTGTCGATTGGGACCGCTGTGTTGGCGTGCGTGTGTGCCTGGCAATGCACCCGACAAAACACCAAGACCTAAATTAGCCTAGGCTCGTCAATCGCAAAAACAGTTGCTTTGACTTTTGCGACACCCAATGGTGCAGGGGGACTTCTGCTTTTTCATGCAGAAACAGTCCCATGCCAACGCTGCACGCCCAAGCAAACGCGGTTAAAGCGAATGCCATATAGGGGTCATAAAAATGACTTTTGTTCCACATGTCGCTGAACAGAACGATGATGCCAAAGTGCGTCAAGAACAACACATAAGCGCTGTTTGACAAACGATGGACCACACGTTTCATGGGCGTCCACTGCACCAAGCCTGTGGGCTTGATGACCAACCACACCGCAGTGACCAACGCCAGTGTGAGGCGTGAACGAAACTCTAGCCACAACGCGCCAACGGCCAACAAAGCTGTTAGCCAAAACAGAGCGGCATCAAAGCTCGAACGTTTGGCCCACGCAGCCAGCACACCTAAACCGTAAGCCGAAAAGAAATAAATGGCCCAGATGTCGAGCGTTTTCACGCGGTTGAAATACCACATGGATGCAACACACAAAACCGCAACACCGATAGACAAACGCTTGTGATTGGCAGTTTGCAGCACGTAGCAGCTGGTAATCAACAATGCGTAAAGTTGGAAATCTATTGCGACATACCAAGCCCCGCTGCTGAGTGCTTCAACGCCAAACAGGTCGTGCACCAACAGCGCGTGCGCTAAAAATTGCCAGGCCGTGGGTTCGCTCGGTAGCCAGTCGTTATGGATGGTCTTGTATGACAGGCTGACTGCCAAGGTGATGAGTGCCAGAGCCAGTACATAAAACGGGACGAGGCGTAAGTAGCGTTTGGCAATCAGGGCGAGCGGTTGCTGAATGGGCTTGTGCATCACCGACTGACCAGCCAAGTAACCACCCACCACCAAGAATACTTGTACGGCTAAGCGGGCATCTTCGTAAAGCCAATTCACCAAGTTTGGCCATACCAAGGTCATGGTGTCTGACATAGGGCCGTAGGCAGAGAAGTGGTGCCACACAATGAACTGTGCAGCCATGACTTTCAACACATCAACTGTGAACGAGCGCTCTAACAACCTAATTTCCCTTGTGACGCTTTAGTCGTTCGGCTTGAATACGAGCAGCAGTGGTGAATGCACGCGACCGTCTGTGTCGCGCGGCAAGATTTCGGTCTTGTCGATGGCTTTGAGCACGGCGTTGTCCCACGCTGAGTTGCCGCTGGACTTGACCAGTTTCTTGCTCACGATGGTGCCGTCGGGCGCGCAACGCACTTCCACTTCGGCGGCGGGGTTGCCCGACACCGAGCTGGGGTCAAACGTGATGTTGGGTTTGACGCGTGCGCGGATGCGACCGCCGTAGCTGTCTGACGGGCCAGACGCTTTCATGGCTGTGCCGGTGGCGTTCTCGCTGCCGCTGGCGCCCGCAAGGCCTGCAATTCGCTTCATGTTTTCTTTGCGAATGGCTTCGAGCTTTTTGGCTTCTTCTGCAGTAGCTTTGCTGTCTTTTTGCTCAGCTTGCTTCTTTGCTTCTTTTTCTTTGCGTTCCTTCTCGGCGCGCTCTTTCTCTTTTTCTTTCTCTTTACGCTCTTTGTCCTTGCGCTCTTCTTCCTTCTTGGCTTCTAGTTTGCGCTTGTCTTCGTCGAGCTTGGCCTTGGCTTTTTTCTCTGCCTCTTTCTTCAGCTCTTCTTTGCGGCGCTCTTCGGCCTTCAGGGCTTCTTGAATCTTTTTCTCTTCTTCAATCTTGCGTTTCTTAGCCAGTGCAATGTCTGCATCGCGGTTGGGCGCGGGTGGCTCGGGCGCTTTGACCACGGGCTTGGGTGCCGGCTCTGGTTTGGTTGCGGGAGGGGGCGGTGGTGCTTCAATCTCGACCAACTTGGGCGCAGCTGCCATCGGCACGGCAGACCACAACTCGGCCTCCACCGACAAGCTGTTGTCTTGCTTCCATTGAATGCCTGCAGTGAGCGCCACGATGAGCAAAGCGTGCACCACCAAGGCTGCGCCCACAGAGCGTGCGGTTCCTTCTGGTGGTGGTGGAGCAAACTCCAGATGCTTTGCTTGTGCGCTCATGGCTTAAAAATTAATCCACCAGTTGAACTGCTAGGCCCACGCGTTGCACGCCTGCGCGTTGCAGTGTGTCCATGGCTTTCACCACAGTTTCGTATTTGATGGTGCGGTCGGCGGTGATGACCACGGGGCCTTGCGAGCTCTCGCCTTGTAGTTCTTGCACATCGCGCGCCAAACCTTTGAGGGTGGAGCTGACCGACTTGTTCACAGTGCCCGTGCTCTTGACGGTGATGCGTTCTTCTTTGCTAATTTCTACATGAATCACTTGGTCAGGCAAGGTCGCGGCTTTGCCAATGCTGGGCAAATCAATCACGGTGGGCGAGATGAGCGGCGCGGTCACCATGAAGATGATGAGCAAGACCAACATCACGTCAATGAACGGCACCATGTTGATGTCATTCATAGCGCGGCGGCCGCGTCCTGAGCGAGGGGAGATAGAAGCCATGCTGCGTCTTCCGGCTTAGTGAGCTGTACCGCTGGCGCTGACGTTGCGCTGCAAGATGTTGCTGAACTCTTCGATGAAGGTTTCCAACTTGATGGACACGCGGTCAATGTCGCGGGAGAAGCGGTTGTAGGCCAGCACCGCAGGAATTGCGGCGAACAAACCAATCGCGGTGGCCACTAGCGCTTCTGCAATACCAGGCGCCACTTTGGCCAAGGTCACTTGTTGCATACCAGCCAATCCAGTAAAGGCGTGCATGATGCCCCAGACCGTGCCAAACAAGCCGACATAGGGGGACACTGAGCCGACGGACGCTAACAGTGACAAGTTGGATTCAATCGCATCCATCTCGCGTTGGTAGCTCGCGCGCATGGCGCGGCGTGCGCCGTCCATCAAGGCGCTGCTGTCGTTGATGCGGCGTTCGCGCAGTTTTTGGTACTCGCGCATGCCGCTGGCAAAAATGCGTTCCATGGGGCCAGAGGTTTTGGCGTTTTGGGCGGCAGCGGCGAACAGTTCGTTCAAGCTGGTGCCCGACCAAAAGTCGCGCTCGAACTCTTCGTTGAGTTCTTTGATGCGTTTGATGGAGCCAATCTTGCGAAAAATCGCGGCCCAGCTGGTGATGGAGACGCCCATCAGCATCAGCACCACAATTTGCACGACCCAACTGGCGTTGAGCAATAAATGAACGATGGAAAAGTCTTGTGTCATGTCAGGCGTTCCAATACAGAAGAGGGGATTCTCGCAGGCTTCATGGCGGTGGCATCGACCCAACCGATACGAATCGTGCCTTCGCAAAGTAAAGTTTCGCCAAGCCATGCTTGTTGAGCAATGACGAGGCTGGCGCGACCACCTTCGGCCAGAGTAGCAGTGACGCGCAGCTGGT
>CANGOY010000036.1 GCA_947455585.1 Comamonadaceae bacterium | reverse complement strand
TCTGATTTGGTGTACCAGCTCAACCAGTTACCCGACCCTTGGTCGAACTGGTCCAACAGCTTGGACTCATCGAATGCTTTGGTACCCACGACACGCATTTCTTTGATTTTGGCCAAGTCGCCTTCTACAACCGTGAACGACAGGTTCACACGATTGCGATCGCTTGGCGTGATGGTGGTGATGATTTCCGCACCATACAAACTGCGGTTCACATATTGGCGCTTCAACTCTTGTTCAGCGCGGTCAGCCAAAGCTTTGTCAAATGGGCGGCCTTCGGCCAAGCCAATATCTTTCAGTGCTTTCTTCAGCGTATCTTTGTCAAACTCTTTGGTGCCGATAAATTCCACAGCAGCAATGTTGGGGCGCTCTTCCACAATCAAGACCAACACATCGCCATTGACTTCGATGCGCACGTCCTTGAATAAACCGAGCGCATACAAACTGCGAATAGCCGCCGCACCTTTTTCATCGGTGTAATCGTCACCCACACGAAGGGGGATAGAGGCAAACACGGTACCGGGCTCAATACGCTGTAAGCCCTCAACGCGAATATCACGCACATTGAATGGGTCTGCAGCAATCGCATTGAATGCCATCAGCGTGCTGGCAATCAGCGCTGCAGTTTGGGCCAATGTGGTGCGACGAAATTGTGAAAGTTGCATAGTCATGGGATGTACAGGGAGACTCATGGAAGCCAACCCAGGCGAACCACATCGTTAAAAAGAGAAAAAACCATCAGTGCCACAAGGATTGCCAAACCCCCGCGCTGCATGGCGTCAAGCCATGTGGGTGAAGGAGTATGCCCTGTGCAGGCCTCGTAAAGATAATACAACAGGTGCCCACCATCGAGCATCGGCAAAGGCAGTAGGTTAAACACACCAAGACTAACGCTGACTAACGCCAAATAGCTCAAATAAGCACCCAGTCCTAAGCTGGCAGAACGCCCAGCATAGTCGGCCATCGTAAGGGGGCCACTGAGGTTGTCCAGTGATGCATTTCCAGTCAGCAAGCGCCACAACATATCAAGCGTCATCACGATGACCTCCCATGTCTTAGCAACGGCTTGATGAAGCCCATCGAACAGGCTGTATTGAACCCAGACTTTGGCTGGAGGCTCACCCACTTGTGCACCTATTCGCCCTATGTACTGCGAGCCTTCTGCAACACGCTCTGGCGTGACATTGATGTGTAGCAAACGACCATGGCGAAAAACTTCCCAAGCTTGGCCAACAGGCACATGTTGCTGCCCGCTGGCACGCACCATGGCACGTAAAGCACTGGCATCACTCAACAATTGGCCATCTATGCGCAACACTTCATCGCCACGCTGCAAACCTGCCACATCAGCAGACCGACCTTCTTGCACTTCACCCAGCACAGCGCGGCTCCAAGCCCCTGTGAAACCATGAGCTTGCCAAGCATTGCTGTCTTTAGATGTCGCGTCTTGCTCAAGTACAGGCAAATTCACGATGCGTGAGCTTTGCTTACCTTGCGGCTGCACTTCTAGATAAACAGACGATGTCTCGTGCTGAAGCACCCACCAACGCAAAGCATCGAGTGACGGGACCTCTTGCAAATCATCGGCAGACGTACCTGCGCGTAACACGGTGTCACCACTGCGCAAGCCTGCTGATTCAGCCACTGAGCCAACAACAGGCGCAGCCAAAGTGGCTTGTGTTTCGTATTGCCCAATCCAAAAAGTGGTCGCGTACAAACACACAGCCAACATCAAATTCGCCACAGGACCAGCCGAAACAATCGCGGCCCTCGCCCACAAAGGTTGGCGGTTAAACGCCATGGGAGCGTCGTGTGGCGACACATCGCCCTCTTGCTCGTCGAGCATCTTGACGTAGCCGCCGAGAGGAATGAGGCTGATGCAAAACTCGGTGTCTTGCCCTGCGTGTGGCCGGCGTGATTTCCAACGCAACAAGGGCTTGCCAAAACCAATGGAAAACGTGAGCACCTTCACACCACAGGCCACCGCAACCCGGTAGTGGCCCCACTCGTGCACGGTAATGAGCACACCGAGCGCGAGCAAGAAGGCTAAAAGCGTCATGGCTTATTTGGCCAAAAGACGCACAGCATCTTCAGCCACAGCGCGAGCTTGCGTATCTAAGGCCAGTAAATCGTCCAAACTGTGCGGTGCAGTTGGCGACATTTGCGCCATACAGCTTTGGTTCACTGCGTGAATTTGGTCAAAACGAATGCGACGTTCTAAAAATGCGGCCACCGCAATTTCATTGGCCGCATTGAGTACCGCCGTTGTACCACGCGGACCCCGCAGCGCATCCCACGCCAAATGAATGCCAGCAAAGCGCTCGGGGTGTCCATGGTCATCCAAAGCTTCAAACGTCATGGCAGACAAGGCATGAAAGTCCAAGGCTTGTGCACCAGACGCCATGCGCTCAGGCCAGCTCAAACCATAGGCAATCGGCACGCGCATGTCGGGCGTGCCCAACTGTGCCACTACCGATGTATCGCGGTACTGCACCATCGAATGGATGATGCTTTGAGGGTGAATCACCACCTCTAACTGCTCGGGTGGCAGGCCAAACAAATAACGCGCCTCAATCACTTCGAGCGCTTTGTTCATCATGGTGGCTGAGTCCACCGAAATTTTGCGACCCATCACCCAGTTGGGGTGCGCGCAGGCTTGCTCTGGCGTGACGTCCTTGAGCGTGGCCAGCTCACGCGTGCGAAACGGACCACCCGAAGCCGTGAGGATAATTTTTTCCACACGGGCATCCCAAGTCGATGCATCTTCTGGCAGCGACTGAAAAATAGCCGAGTGTTCGCTGTCAATCGGCAGCAGCGTAGCGCCGCCCTGCTTGACCGCATCTAAAAACACTTCAGCACCAACCACCAAAGCTTCTTTGTTGGCCAAGAGCAAACGTTTGCCTGCACGCGCAGCGGCTAAACAGGGAGACAAACCTGCGGCACCAACGATGGCAGCCATCACGGCATCTACGGCGGAGTGTGCAGAAATTTCATCCAAAGCCGCTGCACCGCTAAGAACAACGGTAGGCAAGCATTCAGCTTGAATTTTCTCTTGAAGTTGTTTGGCGGCATCCGCATGCACCATCACCGCGAAACGCGGCTTGAATAGTGCACATTGACGCAACATCAAATCCACCTGGGTGGCGCCTGAGAGTGCAAACACTTGAAAGCGTTCGGGGTGACGTGCAATCACGTCTAGGGTATTGGTACCAATCGAGCCCGTAGAGCCCAGCACCGTGATGCGTTGCGGCTTCACATCTGCGTGTATGCCTGTGTGCATGTGCGTCACACCGATTGCGCCAACATCAGGGCCAATGGCAAAGCGGGCAGCAAAGCATCCACACGGTCCAACACACCGCCGTGACCTGGCAACAACTGGCTGCTGTCTTTCATGCCGGCGCTGCGTTTGACCAAGGACTCCACCAAGTCACCGGCCACGCTCATCATCGTCAAGAACAAAACTGCCAGCGCCAAAAATGGTGCACCACGGCTGTAAAGCCGCGTGTACAAACTTTCGCTGTCCACCGCATATTGCGTGTCTACCCAAATCCAAACGCAGGCCATGAGCAACACGCCCACCATGCCGCCCCACACACCCTCCCAGCTTTTGCCGGGACTGATGGCAGGGGCCAACTTGCGGCTGCCGAATGCTCGGCCCGAAAAATAAGCAGCAATGTCGGCCATCCACACCAAGAACAGGACCGACAACAAGAAATTCACACCCATCACTTTGGCTTGATACATAGCCACCCAAGTCAGCCACAAAGCCAACACGCCCACCACCAAACGCACAGCACGCGAAATGTTAGCCCAGCGTCCAACGCCATGACGAATCAACCAAGCAGCCACCAAGACCCAAGCAGCACCTGCGATGGTCCAAATATTGGCAGGAGCTTCATACGCCCAGCGTGCAGACCACGCATACAAACACAGCGTCACACACACGGCAGCCACACGCAAAGAACCGCGCATAGCAAAACCGTTCAAACGGCCCCACTCCCACGCACCCGCGGCAATCAATACAAGCGCGAGTCCAGCCAAAGGCTCGGCCGAACTGGCAAACACGGCTGGCAGCAAAAGCGCCAACAAGGCCAGCGCGGTGATGACACGTTGCTTCAACATCAGGCTTAGACCGACATGATGTCGTGTTCTTTGCCAGCAATGAGTTTGTCAATCTCAGAAATATGGCTGTCTGTCATTTTTTGTGTGTCAGCTTCTGCACGTTTTTGGTCGTCTTCAGAAGCGAGTTTGTCTTTCACCAACTTCTTCACCGATTCATTGGCATCTCGGCGCAAATTGCGCACGGCTACTTTGGCGTTTTCGCCTTCGGTGCGAACCACTTTGGTCAATTCTTTGCGACGCTCTTCCGACATCGGAGGCATTGGCACGCGAATCAGCTCGCCCATCGACGAGGGGTTCAAACCCAAATCGCTGTCGCGAATGGCTTTTTCAATCTTGGCACCCATGGGCTTTTCCCAAGGTTGCACGCTCAAGGTGCGGGCGTCCAACAAAGACACGTTGGCCACTTGGCTAATTGGCACCATGGAGCCGTAGTAATCCACTTGCACGGTGTCCAGCAACGAAGGACTAGGACGGCCTGTGCGAATTTTGGTCAAGCTGTTGCTAAAGGCCGCAATAGATTGGCCCATTTTTGTTTCTGTGGTTTTCTTGATGTCAGCGATGGTCATGTTGAGCTCCTGGGGCAGCGCAGTGTGAGATTCGAAAAAATGGGAATTAGGCGTGCACCAAAGTGCCTTCGTCTTCGCCCATGACGACGCGCTTGAGCGCACCGTTCTTGAAAATAGAGAACACCTTGATAGGCAATTTTTGGTCACGGCACAACGCAAAAGCAGTGGCGTCCATGATGCCTAGATTTTGGCCAATCGCTTGGTCAAAGCTGAGCTCGGTGTAACGCGTGGCGTTGGGGTCTTTCTTGGGGTCGGCCGAGTAAACGCCATCCACCTTGGTAGCTTTGAGCACCATCTCTGCACCAATCTCCGCACCGCGCAAAGCTGCGGCCGTGTCGGTGGTAAAGAAAGGGTTACCTGTACCGGCCGCAAACACCACCACCTTGCCCTCTTCGAGGTATTGCAAAGCTTTGGGGCGCACATAAGGTTCGACCACTTGGTCAATTGCAATAGCCGACATGACACGGGCGGTCAAACCTGTTTTGTTCATGGCATCGGCCAAGGCCAGTGAGTTCATCACCGTGGCCAACATGCCCATGTAGTCGGCTGTGGCGCGGTCCATACCAACAGAACCTCCCGCGACGCCGCGGAAGATGTTGCCGCCACCAATGACGATGGCCACTTCAACACCGAGGTTGATGACCTCAGTCACCTCATCCACGATGCGAACGATGGTGGCGCGGTTGATACCAAAAGCATCGTCGCCCATCAAGGCCTCCCCTGACAGCTTGAGCAAAATACGCTTGTAGGCTGGCTTTGGTGGGGTCATGAAAAGGCTCCTTGATGTGTGCAGTTGAAATTGATGTACGGGGGATATCAAAAGGGGAGCCTAAGCCCCCCTTTGTGATTAAGCAGTTTGCTTAGCGGCAGCGACTTGGGCGGCCACTTCGGCTGCAAAGTCGTCGACCTTCTTCTCAATGCCCTCGCCAACCACGTAGAGGGTGAACGAAGCCACTTTGGTGTTAGCAGCCTTGAGCATTTGCTCAACGGTTTGCTTGTCGTTCTTGACGAAAGTTTGGTCAAACAAAGACACCTCTTTGAGGTACTTCTGCACAGAACCTTCCACCATCTTGGTGACGATGTCGGCAGGCTTGCCAGACTCAGCAGCCTTAGCAGCAGCGACTGAACGCTCTTTTTCGATCAAGTCAGCAGGCACATCAGCGCTAGTCAACGCAACTGGCTTCATCGCAGCCACGTGCATCGCCACATCTTTGGCAGCGGTTTCGTCGCCGTCGAACTCGACCAACACACCAATGCGTGTGCCGTGCAAATAGGCAGCCAACTTGTGAGTGCCTTCGAAACGCTTGAAGCGGCGGAAGCTCATGTTCTCGCCAATCTTGCCGATCAAACCTTTACGCACATCTTCGAGCGTAGGGCCGAAACCGTCTTGCTCGTAAGACAAAGCGCCCATGGCTTCGATAGATGCGGGGTTGTGCTTGGCAATCAACTCAGCACCGGCCTGCGCCAAAGCCAAGAAACTGTCGTTCTTGGTCACGAAGTCGGTTTCGCAGTTCACTTCCAACAAAGCGCCAGTGTTGCCACTGATGAAACTGGTCACAACGCCTTCGGCGGTCACACGGCTAGAAGCCTTGCCAGCTTTGCTGCCTAGCTTGACGCGCAACAATTCTTCTGCTTTGGCCATGTCGCCATCGGCCTCAGTCAAAGCTTTTTTGCACTCCATCATGGGAGCGTCGGTTTTTGCGCGCAGTTCAGCGACCATGCTTGCAGTAATTACAGCCATTTAAATTCTCCGTATTCAGTTCAAAACAATTTGGGTGTGAAAAAGGGGCTTCACAAGCCCCTTTTCAAGTTTGGGCCGCGTGATTAAGCAGCGACTTCAACAAACTCTTCGCTACCTTCGGTCACAGCTTTGACCAAGTCGTTGGTGGCGTTGGCACGGCCTTCGATGATCGCATCAGCGATACCGCGAGCGTACAAAGTCACAGCCTTAGACGAGTCGTCGTTACCTGGGATGATGTAGTCGATGCCTTCAGGTGAGTGGTTAGAGTCCACCACACCGATCAATGGGATACCCAACTTCTTGGCTTCAGCGATGGCAATTTTGTGGTAACCGACGTCGATCACAAAAATCGCATCAGGCAACACAGCCATGTCTTGAATGCCGCCGATGTCTTTCTCAAGCTTTTCCATTTCGCGCTTGAACATCAGTTGTTCTTTTTTAGACAAAGCATCCAAGCCAGCTTCTTGCTGAATTTTCATATCTTTCAAACGCTTGATCGATGTCTTGACTGTTTTGAAGTTGGTCAACATGCCGCCCAACCAACGTTGGTCAACATAAGGCACGCCAGCACGTTGTGCTTCAGATGCGACGATTTCGCGTGATTGACGCTTGGTACCGATCATCAACACGGTGCCACGGTTCGCAGACAACTGCTTGACGAACTTGACAGCGTCTTGGAACATCGGCAACGATTTTTCCAAGTTGATGATGTGAATTTTGTTGCGGTGACCGAAGATGAACGGGGCCATCTTGGGGTTCCAGAAGCGAGTTTGGTGACCAAAGTGGACGCCGGCTTCCAGCATATCGCGCATAGTGACTGACATAGAGATACTCCAAAGGTTGGGTCTAAAATCCAGCCCATCATCACCGCCAGTTTTCATTCTTGAAAAACCTTTGGCAACACCTTGATTGGACTGGTTTGCGAGTGATGTTTGTCCGAACTTGAGACAAAGCCTCAACCTCGGAAAAACCCAATGATTCTAGCACACACAGACATGCCCCTTACCCCCAGCCAGCCGCCTTCAACAAGGATTCACCCATGAAGGTTGCCGTGATTGGCGCTGGCGTGATTGGCATCACCACCGCCTACGAACTGGCCACCCTTGGCCACCAAGTGAGCGTGTTTGAGCGCAACGGCGCCGCCGCCGAAGAATGCAGCTTTGCCAACACGGGCGTTGCCTCGGCAGGCTATGCCGCACCTTGGGCGCGCCCCGGTATGCTCAAACACGTACTCGCCCACCTATGGCAGCGCGATACCCCATTGCGCATTTCCAGCCCCAGCATGGCCGATTGGCGCTGGCTGTGGCAAATGCGCAAGGCATGCAACCCCACGACGTTTGCGCGCAACCGAGCCAGCATGCTGCGCTTGGCCGAATACAGCAATCACCGCATGCACACCCTGTCTGACACCTTGAACTTGGAGCACGAACGTAGCCAAGGCTTCATGGTGCTGCTGCGCACCGAGCGTGAAATACAGCTGATGCAAGCCGGTTTGCAAGTCATGCGTGATGCAGGCTTGAGCTTCAAAACATTGAGCGCCGAAGAGGCCCGCGGCATTGAGCCCGCACTCAACCCCGAGACTGCGTTAACTCAAGCCATTCACTTCCCCGAAGATGAAGTGAGCAATTGCCGCCAATTCACGTTGCTGCTCAAAAGCGAAGCTGAGACCTTGGGTGTGAAATTTCACTTCAACACGGGCGTGCTCCCCCTCTCTAACGCACAACCCAAAACCATTCGAACCTCTGGACAAGACATGGGTGAAAAGTTTGATGCCGTGGTGGTGTGTGCGGGCTTGGCCAGCGCACAGCTTGTGCGCCCCTTGGGGCTGCGCATTCCGTTGGCAGCGGTGCATGGCTATGCCATCAGCGCGGCCGTGCGCGAACCCTTGGATGCCCCCCGCAGTGGCGTCATCGATGAACAGTACAAAGTAGCCATCAGCCGATTGGGCCAACGCGTGCGTGTGTCGGGCGGCTCTGAAATTGGCGGCAACGCCAAGCGCCACGACCCTGCCAGCATCAAAACGCTGTACCGCGTGCTCGACAACTGGTTCCCGGGCGCTGCTCGCACGCAAGACAACGTGCAAGTGTGGAAAGGCTCACGCCCTATGTTGCCCGATGGCCCGCCCCTCGTAGGTGCCAGTGGCGTGTCTGGCGTATGGCTCAACTTAGGCCACGGCGCCAGTGGTTGGACTTTGGCCTGCGGCAGCGCGCGCGTGGTGGCAGACAGCATCAACGGCAAAAGCCCAGACATCGATTTGCAAGGCTTGGGCCTTGAACGCTTGCATCTTCAGCGATGAACACACCAGGCCTGACGCAACACCTGAGCAGCAAAGCCCGATGGCCACTGCACAGCGTTGCGCAGACCCAAGCCTTAGAGCTTCAAGCACAAGTCGCACTTCCGGCCAATACCTTGATGCAACGCGCTGGCCTAGCCACCGCTCAATTGGCCATGGCCATTGCACCGCATGCGCGCACCGTATGGATTGCCTGCGGACACGGCAACAACGGCGGCGACGGACTAGAAGCTGCCGTTCATTTGCAAGCCTGGGGCAGGCAATCCATCGTCACGTGGCTGGGCAGCGAAACCAAAGCCCCCGCAGATGCCTGCCAAGCTTGGCATCGCGCCAAAGCCGCAGGCGTGACCTTTGCAGAACAACGACCCCAACAGTTTGACCTCGCCATCGACGCCCTCCTCGGCATTGGTGCCCAACGCGCACCTGAAGGTTTGATGGCGCAATGGCTAAGCGCCATTCACGCCAGCAAAGGGCCAGTGTTATGCGTAGACATTCCCACCGGCTTGTTGGCAGACACAGGCGAATGGTTAAGCGCTACCACCCAGCCACATCGCGCCCCCGCCCACACCCGAGCTCATCGCCATACCTTGAGTCTGCTCACCCTAAAGCCAGGCTTGTTCACTGCCGACGGCCAAGATGCCGCAGGCCAAGTGTGGTTCAACGACTTAGGCGTGGCGTCCTCGACAACACAAGCAGCCTGGCTGCAACAACACGCGGCAGCTCAGGCCGACCGACCACACAACAGCCACAAAGGCAGCTTTGGAGATGTGTCAGTCTTGGGTGGCGCACCCGGCCTATCTGGCGCTGCGATGCTGGCAGGTTTAGCTGCGTTGCATGGCGGCGCTGGCCGCGTGCTACTGGGCTTGATGGACGAAGCTGCGCACCATGCGGTCACCGCTGCTCATCCTGCATTGATGGTGCGAAAGCCTGTGGAGTTAGACCTCAAAACATCCACTGTGGTGTGCGGCTGCGGTGGGGGCGATGGCATTCATGCCTTATTGCACAACGTGCTGTCATCCTCACAAAAACTGGTGTTGGATGCTGATGCGCTGAATGCCATTGCACGCGACACCTCGCTGCAAACCTTGCTGAAAAAACGCAGCACACGCCAAAAGCCTACCGTGCTCACGCCGCACCCATTGGAAGCAGCGCGCCTGCTGAACTGCACTGTCAAAGACGTGCAGCAAAACCGTTTGCATGCTGCGCAGCAATTGGCCGATACGTTTCAATGCGTGGTGGTGCTCAAAGGCTCTGGCAGCCTAATTGCCAGCCCACACCACACCGCAGTCATCAATAGCTCAGGCAATGCTTTGCTGGCCACCGCAGGCACGGGGGATGTGTTGGCGGGCTTGATGGGCGCATACGTCGCGCGTCATAGCGATGTTTTTGAAGCAGCTTGCCAAGCAGTGTTCGCTCAAGGCCATGTGGCCGATGCTTGGCCTAGCGCGGGGCCTGCACTCGATGCAGCGTCACTCGCTGCATCGGTGCGTTAAAGCAAAACTGCTTTAGCAGTAACTCACTTGCGAGAGCGACGGCTCTTGGCTGCGGCTTTTTTGTCACCCGATTTACGCGGAGTGCCAGAAGCAGATTTAGGTTCACCGCGTCCGTCTTTGCCGCCAATTTTGGTGAACGCTTTTTTCACTGCACTCTTGAAGTTCTGGATGGGCGAACCGGATGCCTCTTTGCCATTGCGTGGCAACAGTTCATCCGCTTCTCGGACCAATCGGAAATCAATCTTGCGGCCATCTAGGTCCACGCGGCTCACCTGAATACGCACGCGCGAACCAATGCCATAACGAATACCTGTGCGTTCGCCTCGCAGCTCTTGGCGCATTTCGTCAAAGCGGAAATATTCGCCACCCAGCTCTGTGATGTGCACCAAGCCTTCGACGTACATCGCATCCAAGGTCACGAACAAACCAAAGCCCGTGGCAGACGTGACGACACCGCCGTACTCTTCACCCAAATGCTCGCGCATGTACTTGCACTTGAGCCAAGCTTCCACATCACGACTGGCCTCATCTGCGCGTCGCTCATTCGCACTGCAATGCAAGCCTGCAGCTTCCCACGCTTGTTGGTCGGGCGTCGGTTTGGTTTTAACAACCAATTTGTTTTCTGGCTCACGCACGCGCGAGGCCAAACGACGCGCCAACTTGGCGTGCGCCTCGCCGGGGGTGGGCAACGCTGGCAAGGTGTATTTGCGCTTGAGCAAAATCGCTTTGATGACGCGGTGCACCAACAAGTCGGGGTAGCGACGAATCGGGCTGGTGAAGTGGGTGTAAGCCTCAAACGCCAAACCAAAGTGACCGTTGTTGTCAGGCGTGTACACCGCTTGCGACATGGAGCGCAACAACATCGAATGAATCTGCTGTGCATCGGGGCGCTCTTTGGTCGCCTCTGCAATGGCTTGAAATTCGGCAGGCTTGGGGTTGTCGCCCACCGTCAAACCCACACCTGTGGCTTTGAGATAGCCGCGCAGCACATCAATCTTCATCGCTGATGGGCCTTCGTGCACACGGAACAAGCCAGGGTGCTTGCTTTGCAAGATGAAGTCAGCACTACACACGTTGGCAGCCAACATGGCCTCTTCAATCAACTTGTGGGCATCGTTGCGCACACGAGGAATGATTTTGTCGATGCGACCACTTTCGTCACACACGATTTGTGTTTCGGTGGTTTCAAAGTCGACGGCGCCACGCACATGACGGGCTTTGAGCAAAGCCCCATACACATCGTGCAGGTTGATCAAATCATCAATACGGTCTTTACGCTTGGCCGCTTCTGGGCCACGCGAATTCGACAAAATGGCCGCCACTTCGGTGTACGTGAAGCGTGCGTGGCTGAACATGACTGCCGGATAAAACTGATACGCCTCCACATCGCCGGATGCGTTGATCATCATGTCGCACACCATGCACAATCGTTCGACGTCTGGGTTCAGGGAGCATAAGCCGTTTGAGAGTTTCTCCGGCAACATCGGAATCACACGGCGCGGGAAGTAAACACTGGTCGCGCGGTCATAGGCATCGACGTCAATCGCGCTGCCGGTTTCCACGTAGTTGCTCACATCGGCAATGGCTACTAATAAGCGCCAGCCTTTGCCCTTACCCACCTTTGTAGGTTCGCAATACACGGCATCGTCAAAGTCGCGCGCATCTTCACCGTCAATGGTGACCAAGGGCACATCGGTTAAATCAACGCGGTCTTTTTTGTCTTGCGGACGCACCTTGTCGGGCAGTCCACGTGCCATCGCCAAACAGGCGTCTGAAAACTCATGCGGCACGCCATATTTGCGCACGGCAATTTCGATTTCCATGCCGGGGTCATCCACCTCGCCCAGCACTTCTTTGATGCGACCCACAGGTTGGCCATACAAGCTCGGTGGCTCGGTCAG
>CANGOY010000035.1 GCA_947455585.1 Comamonadaceae bacterium | reverse complement strand
GCTGCTGGCGTGCAAACGCCACCGGCGCGGTCACGCGCAACAGGCCGCTGGGCACACCAGCTAAATCGCGCACTTGGGCAAAGCTGTGCTCGATTTGCTCAAACGACGCACGCGTGTCATCCACCAGCCGCTGCCCCGCCTCAGTCAAACGCACGCTTCGGGTGGTGCGCTGCACCAGGGGCACACGCGCAGCGCGCTCTAGTTCGGCAATGCGCTGACTCATCGCAGCTTTGCTCACACCCAGTCGAGCCGCCGCCGCGGTGTAGCTGCCTTGCTGCGCCAGCACACTGAGCCAATGCAGGTGGTGCCAGAGCTCGCTGATTTTTTGGTCATTCATGGTTCTATTGTTCACTATTTTGAACAATCAATTCAAGGTTTCGCGCTTGTTTCATGCATCAGCCCTGCCTACACTGCATCATCTTTTAAACACAACGAGACACCCCATGACACAAGCCCACATCGCGCATTACATCAACGGCGCAGTTGCCAACGGCAGCAGCACACGCACCCAGCCCGTGTACAACCCCGCCACAGGCGCCGTCACGGGCAACGTGAGCTTGGCCAATGTGGCCGATGTGAATGCAGCCGTCGCTGCGGCACAAAAAGCATTTCCAGCTTGGGCCAACACCCCACCCCTGCGCCGCGCTCGTGTGATGTTCAAGTTTTTGGAATTGCTCAACGCCAACAAAGATAAGCTGGCTCACATGATTACCGCCGAGCATGGCAAAGTGTTCACCGACGCACAAGGCGAAGTGAGCCGTGGCATTGACATCGTCGAGTTCGCCACCGGCATTCCCCAGTTGCTCAAGGGCGACTTCACTGAGCAAGTGTCCACCGGCATCGACAACTGGACCATGCGCCAGCCCCTCGGCGTGGTGGCAGGTGTCACACCCTTCAACTTCCCCGTCATGGTGCCCGCCTGGATGTTCCCCGTGGCCATTGCCGCAGGCAACACCTTTGTGCTGAAGCCAAGCCCGATTGACCCAACACCCGCCATCTTCATGGCCGAATTGCTGAAGCAAGCTGGCTTGCCTGATGGCGTGTTCAACGTGGTGCAGGGCGACAAAGAAGCTGTAGACGCTTTGCTGGTTCACCCCGACGTGAAAGCTGTGAGCTTTGTGGGCTCCACCCCCATTGCCAACTACATCTACGAAACAGGCGCTCATCACGGCAAGCGCGTGCAAGCCTTGGGCGGCGCAAAGAACCACATGGTGGTTATGCCTGATGCCGACATTGACCAAGCTGTCGACGCGTTGATTGGCGCCGCCTACGGCTCCGCTGGCGAGCGCTGCATGGCCATCAGCGTAGCCGTTTTGGTAGGCGACGTAGCTGACCGTTTGATGCCCAAACTCATTGAGCGCACAAAAGCCTTGAAAGTGCTCAACGGCGAAAACCTTGCTGCAGAAATGGGCCCCATCGTGACCGACATTGCGCACAAACGCATCACCGGCTACATCGAGCAAGGCGTGAAAGAAGGCGCACGCTTGTTGGTCGACGGTCGTCACTTTGACGGCGCTGCTGCCGGCGAAGGTTGTAAAGATGGCTTCTGGATGGGTGGCACCTTGTTTGACAACGTCACGCCAGACATGCGCATTTACAAAGAAGAAATCTTTGGCCCAGTGTTGAGCTGCATGCGCGTCGCCGACTTGGCGCAAGCTGTGGACCTGATTAACGCCCACGAGTTTGGCAACGGCGTGAGCTGCTTCACCCGCGATGGCAACGTGGCACGTGAGTTTGCACGCCACATCCAAGTGGGCATGGTTGGCATCAACGTGCCAATCCCAGTGCCCATGGCGTGGCACGGTTTTGGCGGTTGGAAGAAGAGCTTGTTTGGCGACATGCACGCTTACGGCGAAGAAGGTGTGCGTTTTTATACGAAACAAAAGAGCGTGATGCAGCGTTGGCCTGAGAGCATTGGCAAAGGCGCTGAGTTCGTCATGCCTACATCGAAGTAACTTGTCTTCGTTTGGGGATGGCGCTGTTGCGTGTGCAGCGGCAGCTTGGGGCAACATGTTTTGCTCCTCGTCTGCTGCGCATCCGAATGTCGCTGCAACATGCCACCCCAATCTACCGCTGCACACGCAAAGGGCGCAATGACGCGGACAGGTACAGGATATGCATGAACCAATGCTGTGTAAACAGCTCGCCCCTTCTGTGGCAACTGCAACAAACAACCGAGCTGCACATCAAGCTAATATCGACTCAGAACACAACAAGACCTAGAGACATCCCATATGAGCGACACCCAGTTTGACTACATCATCGTCGGCGCAGGCACAGCCGGCTGCTTGCTCGCAAACCGCCTCAGCGCCAATGCCAGCAAACGCGTGCTGCTCATCGAAGCAGGTCGCAAAGACGATTACCACTGGGTGCACATTCCTGTTGGCTACCTCTATTGCATTGGTAACCCACGCACCGATTGGCTGTACAACACAGCCCCCGATGAAGGCCTGAATGGCCGCAGCTTGCGCTACCCACGCGGCAAGGTGCTAGGCGGTTGCTCCAGCATCAACGGCATGATTTACATGCGCGGCCAAGCGCGTGACTACGACCAATGGGCCGACATCACAGGTGACGCTCGCTGGCGCTGGGACAACGCGCTGCCGTATTTCAAACTCCACGAAGACCACCACGGAGGTGCTAACGCCTCGCATGGCGCGAAAGGCCACAAGAGCGACGTGCTTCTGGCTGACACCACGGTGTACGGCGAAACCTTGCGCCACCATATTGCGGGTGGCGAGTGGCGCGTAGAAAAGCAACGCTTGCGTTGGGACGTACTCGACGCGTTTGCACAAGCCGCCGTTGAAGCGGGCATTCCCGCCACCGACGACTTCAACCGTGGCAGCAACGAAGGCGTGGGCTACTTTGAGGTCAACCAAAAAAGCGGCTGGCGTTGGAACACAGCGAAGGCTTTCATTCGTCCCACCTGCTACGCACGCCCCAACTTTGAGCTGTGGTCATCTGCCCAAGTGGCCAAGCTCGTGATGAGCACCGACGCCGATGGCACACAACACTGCACTGGTGTTGAAGTATGGACAGGTCATGGCTACATCACCGTCACCGCCAAACAATCTGTGGTGCTGAGTGCAGGGGCTATTGGCACGCCGCAAATTTTGCAACTCTCAGGCTTAGGCCCCGCCGAGCTGCTCAAGCAACACGGCATTGAACCTGTGATTGACTTGCCCGGCGTAGGCGCCAATTTACAAGACCATTTGCAAATTCGCTCGGTCTTCAAAGTGCAAGGCGTTGAAACCCTCAACACCTTGGCTAACAGCTGGTGGGGCAAAGCCAAGATTGGCCTTGAATACGCCTTCAAGCGCAGCGGCCCCATGAGCATGGCACCTTCTCAGCTCGGTGCCTTCACGCGCAGCAGCCCAGACCAGCCGTACCCCAACATTGAATACCACGTTCAACCGCTCAGCCTCGACGCGTTTGGTGAACCGCTGCACAGTTTCCCCGCCTTCACCGCCAGCGTGTGCAACTTGAATCCCACCAGCCGTGGCACGGTCAACATCACCAGCGCTAATTTTGCAGATGCGCCCAAGATTGCCCCCAATTACCTGAGCACCGAAGCGGACCGCAAAGTGGCTGCTGATTCGCTGCGTGTGACACGACTCATCGCCGCTCAACCTGCACTGGCCAAATACAAGCCTGAGGAATACAAACCCGGCGTTCAATACCAAACCGACGAAGACTTGGCCCGTTTGGCCGGCGACATTGCCACCACTATCTTCCACCCTGTGGGCACGGCGCGCATGGGCCGCATCGACGACCCGCTGGCCGTGGTGGACCCTGAGTTGCGCGTGCGCGATGGTCGCGGCGGTGTGGTGCGAGGTCTGCGCGTGGTGGACGCCAGCGTGATGCCCACCATCACCAGTGGCAACACCAACAGCCCCACGCTGATGATGGCCGAAAAGGCCGCGCAATGGCTGGCGCACGAGGCTGAACAGGCCTAGCAGCGCCCCCGCATCGGGTTAGCCAGCAAGGGAAAATCCTAGGCAATCAGAGTCACGGCGGCGCTTACAGTTACTGCACTCGAAACGGCGTAAGCGCTGTATCACGAGGGTCTGAGGAGACAAGTACAACAGACGCTTCCTAAGGAAGCGTCACCCTGAAAAAGGCACCGGTCACCCCGGTGCCTTTTGCTTTTTTTGCACTGCAAATTCAGATCACAATTCCCGCATGGAACTTTTCTTCACCACCTTCGCGTCTGCTTTGGCGGGCTTTGTGGACTCTATCGTGGGCGGTGGCGGGCTCATCTTGCTGCCCGCACTGTTTGCAGCCTACCCAACCACCACGCCCGCCACCTTGTTTGGCACGAACAAAAGTGCATCGGTGTGGGGCACGGCATTTGCCACGTGGCAGTACAGCCGTCGCGTGCACGTGCGCTGGGCCACGCTGCTACCCGCCGCGACCGTCACCATGCTGGCGTCCTTCGCAGGCGCTTGGCTGGTCACGCTGGTGTCGCCTGAATTCTTACGCCGCTTGTTGCCCATCGTCTTGCTGATGGTGCTGGTCTACACCCTGCTACGCAAAGACATGGGGCGCCACCATGCGCCACGTTTTCATGGCCGCACGGAGTTACTGGCTACAAGCGCCATCGGATTGACGATTGGTTTTTACGATGGCTTTTTTGGACCCGGCACAGGCAGCTTTTTTGTGTTTTTGCTGGTGCGTTGGCTGGGCTACGACTTCCTCAATGCATCGGTCGCAGCCAAGTTGCTGAACCTTTCCAGCAACATTGCCGCGCTGGTGCTGTTCACCTACAAAGGCCATGTCTGGTGGCACATGGCTTTGCCATTGGCCATGGCCAACGTAGCGGGCAGCCTGTTGGGCACGCGCATGGCTTTACAGCACGGTGCAGGTTTTGTGCGCGGCATGTTCATCGTGGTGGTGAGTGCCCTGATTTGCAAAACCAGCTACGACGCGTTCTTGCGCTGAGCGCCGCGACACCCTGCGCGTCTTTGACTATTTTTAACGTGTGCTGCTAGCGGCTGGTCTTTGCACGCCCACAGCACTTGTGGCGGATGCAGGCTTAGCGGCAGCTGAAGCGGGTTTGGCCGCTGCCACTGCAGCCTTCTCGGCCGCCGAAGCTGCCTTTTCAGCTGCTGAGGCCGCCACGATGGGCTCTTCCACCGCCAGCTCTGCGGCCTTAGGTGGCCAAGGCACACTGGCCACAGCGCGTGGCTTGCCAATGGGGCGGGTCGCTTGGCCTTTTTGTACAGCTTCAATGTCTTCTTGCGAGGGGTACTGGCCCATGATGACAAAGTCAAACACACGGCGCGCAATAGGCGCTGCGTTTTGTGCGCCAAAGCCAGCGTTCTCCACCACCATGGCCAAAGCCACTTTGGGGTCATCCGCGGGAGCGAACGCCACGAACAGCGCGTGGTCGCGCATGCGCTCGTCGATGTTGGAAGCGTTGTATTTTTCGTTTTGCTTGACAGTGAACACCTGTGCCGTACCGGTCTTGCCGGCGCTCACATATTGGGCGCCCACAAAGCTAGTGGCTGACGTGCCTTCGATGTTCACGCCCACCATGCCCCGTTTGATGACTTCTAAATTCTCAGGCGTCAAAGGCAGCTGACCCACGGGCTCTTTGGCCACAGGCGTGGAGGCCTTCGTTTCCACATCCAACACCTCGCGTACCAAATGCGGTTTCATCTTCAAACCGTTGTTGGCCACTGTGCCCATGGCATGCGCAATTTGCAACATGGTGAAGCTGTTGTAACCCTGGCCAATACCCAGTGAAATGGTTTCGCCCGAATACCACCGTTGTTGTTCTGGCTTTTTGTATGTGGTGCGCTTCCACTCGGTGGAGGGCAACACACCGCGCGACTCACCCAAGATGTCGATGCCCGTGATTTGACCAAAGCCCAAAGGCTTCATTTGGTCGTGCATCAGGTCAACGCCCATGTCACGCGCCAAGGTGTAGTAGTAGGTGTCGCAAGATTCGACGATGGATTTGTACATGTCCACCGAACCATGTCCGCCTTCTTTGTCATCACGGAAACGGTGGTTACCGAACATGAAAAAACCGGGGTCTGAAATGATGGTCTTTTCAGCACGCTTGCCCGTTTGCAATGCGGCCAACGCCATGAATGGCTTGTAAGTCGAACCCGGCGGGTAGGTGCCGCGCAAGGCGCGGTTGAGCAAAGGCTTGTCCATGGACTCGTTGAGCGCAGCCCAGTTTTCAGAGTCAATGCCGTCCACAAACAAGTTAGGGTCAAACGTGGGCTTGCTCACAAAGGCCAACACTTCACCGGTCTTGGGGTCGAGCGCCACCAAAGCACCACGGCGCTTGCCGTACAGGTCTTCCACCAGCTTTTGCAGCTTGATGTCGATGGACAGCACCACGCTGTTACCAGGAATCGCTTGGCTGCTGTTGAGGCGACGCACCGCGCGACCACCCGCTGAGGTTTCCATCTCTTGCACGCCGGTGGTGCCATGCAGTTGCGTTTCGTAACTTTGCTCAACGCCGAGCTTGCCGATGTAGTCAGTGCCACGGTAATTGCCCGCGTCATCCGACTCTTCAATCTTGCCTTTTTCCGCTTGGTTGATACGACCGATGTAACCAATCACATGGCTGGCCAGCTGGTTGTAGGGGTAGTTGCGAAACAAACGCGCACGAATCTCAACGCCCGGGAAACGATAGCGTTGCGCCGCAAAACGCGCCACTTCTTCGTCGGTCAATCGGTTGCGAATCGGGACCGATTCAAAACTTTTCGATTCGCCCAATTGCTTTTTAAAGCGGCGCTTATCGCGCGCTTGAATGTCAATCACGCCCGACAACTGCTCAATCACTTCTTCCAACGGCATCACTACTTTGGAGGCTGTAATTTCCAGCGTGTAAGCCGAGTAGTTGGTGGCCAACACAATGCCGTTGCGGTCCATGATGACACCACGGTTAGGCACGATGGGCACGATGGCGGTGCGGTTGTTTTCGGCTTGTGCGTTGAGGTCGTCGTAGCGCACCACCTGCAAATAAAACAAGCGCAGCGACAGCAAACCAAACAACACCAAAATCGCGGCCGTGACCACCACCATGCGCGACCTGAAGCGTCGCAGGTCGGACTCGATGTCGCGAATCACACTCATAGGGGACGGTTCAAATCGGGGTTGGGGGCTCGGCGCTGAGGCGCCAACAAGAACACGCTGACCACAGGCCACAGCACGGCCTCAAACAGTGGCGCCAAAAAGATGGTCCAGCCTGGAAACAATGCGCCAGACATCATGCGCACTATCAACTCCAACGCGTGCGCCACCGCAAACATCGGCAACACTTGCATGGCTTGCGAAGGCACGGTAAACCAAAGCAAACGACGGTGCACCATGATGGCCATGAAGCCCAAGGCGGTGTAGGTCAACGCGTGCTGCCCCAGCAAGGCCGACTGATGCACATCGGTAGCCACACCAAAAAAGAAAGCCACGCCAATGCCGACCAGGCGAGGTTGGTGCACACACCAAAACACAAGAACCAGCGCCAAGAAGTCTGGCATCCACGCGGCATTGCCCACGAGGCTGATGTTCACCACCATGTTGGCAAACAGGGCCGCAATCAAGGTGAACAGCACAAACAAAGGATTGGCTGGCAACAGCAACTGCTGACCGCGCGGCATGATCATTTGCGACCTCCCTTTTGCGAGGCCACAGGCACAGCTTTTTCAATTTGGGGACGCGGTGGCAATTGGTCACTCAAAGGCTCCAACACCATCACATGACGTGCGCCCTGCACGCGGCCCACGGGTTCACACAAGATGCGCGCAAACGCGGTTTCGGCACGGCGCTCTACTTTGGTAACCTTACCCACCAACACGCCGGGTGGGTAAATGCCATCGACGCCACTGGTCGACAACATGTCGCCCACTTCAATGTCGGCGTTGGTAGCCATGAAGCGCAGCTCTAACAAAGGTGCGCCGCCCGATTCACCGTAGGCCACACCACGCGCACCGGTGCGGGTGTTGAGCACGGGGATTGAGTGTTCACGGTCGGTGACCAACGTCACTTCGCTGACCAAAGGCAACACATGGGTCACTTGACCCAAAATGCCATGCTCGTCCATAACAGGTGAGCTGGCTTTGATGCCATTGGCCATGCCTTTGTCGATGATGAGTTTGCGGGTGTAAGGGTCGGCTGCGTCGTAAAGCACCTCGGCAGCAATGCCTTTGGACTCTAGGCGTTTACTCAAACTCAGGAGCTCACGCAGCTGTTTGTTTTCGAGCGCCAGCTGTTCTACTTGGCCCGAGCGGCGGGCTTGTACCAACAGTTGCTCACGCGCGTCACGCTCCGAGGCTTGCGCCACATCGCGGGCTTGCATGTAGTAACCCGAATATTCAGCCCAAGCTTGCGGGCGCATGGCCAGCCACTGCACCGGATACAAGGCCACAGACAAGGTGGCACGTAAAGGCTGGGTCACACCAAACCGCGCGTCAGCCACCATCAACAGCACCGACAAGGCGCTGAAGAAAAGTAATTTGGAGACGGCTGAAGGGCCTTGCTTGAAGAAGGCCGGAGGGGAGCGGTCGAGGGTGCCCAGTGGCACTTAATTATTCGCTCGTGAAGATGGAGCCCAAACGCTCCATGCGCTCAAGGGCCAAACCGCAACCACGCACCACGCAGGTGAGTGGGTCTTCGGCCACCAACACTGGCAAGCCAGTCTCTTCGGCCAACAAGCGGTCCAAGTCGCGCAACAACGCGCCACCACCGGTGAGCATCATGCCGCGCTCGGCAATGTCTGCACCCAATTCAGGAGGTGTTTGCTCCAACGCGTTTTTCACGGCAGAGACGATGTTGTTCAGTGGGTCGGTCAAGGCTTCCAAGATTTCGTTGGAAGAGATGGTGAATGAGCGTGGCACGCCTTCTGACAGGTTACGACCTTTGACTTCCATTTCCTTGACTTCAGAACCAGGGAAAGCAGAACCGATTTGTTTCTTGATAGCTTCAGCCGTTGGCTCGCCAATCAACATGCCGTAGTTACGACGGATGTAGTTGATGATGGCTTCGTCAAACTTGTCGCCGCCGACGCGCACGCTGCCTTTGTAGACCATGCCGCCCAAAGAGATAACGCCCACTTCGGTGGTACCGCCACCGATGTCAACCACCATCGAGCCAGACGCTTCGGACACAGGCAAACCTGCGCCGATGGCGGCTGCCATGGGTTCTTCAATGAGATACACCTCTGAGGCGCCAGCGCCCAAAGCAGATTCGCGAATTGCGCGACGCTCGACTTGGGTGGACCCGCAAGGCACGCAAATGATGATGCGTGGGCTGGGCTTCAACACCGAGCGGGGATGCACCATCTTGATGAACTGCTTGAGCATTTGCTCAGTCACAGTGAAGTCGGCAATCACGCCGTCTTTCATCGGGCGAATGGCTTCGATGTTGCCGGGCACTTTGCCCAACATGGCCTTGGCTTCGTGACCCACGGCTTGAATGGTCTTCTTACCTTGGGGGCCGCCTTCGTGGCGAATTGACACAACAGATGGCTCGTCCAACACGATGCCTTTGTCGCGCACATAAATCAGGGTGTTGGCGGTACCGAGGTCAATCGCCAAATCGGTGGAGAAATACCGACGAAAAGATCCAAACATGTCTGTCCTCAAAGCTTGCCCGCGGGCGCGGACACAAAGGCGAGATAATACCGCATCGCCCGCAAACCGCGGGTGTTTCCCTCATATATGTATGTCCCTGAATGACCAAGACATCAGCCGCATCGCCAACCTGGCCCGGCTAGAGCTCCAACCTGACGAACAGGCACGAATGCTCAGCAAAATCAACGATTTCTTCGGCATCGTCGCGCAAATCAGCGCGGTCGACACCACGGGCGTGCTGCCCATGGCTCACCCGGTAGACGCCATGCAAGGCGCCCACATCGAGTTGCGCCTGCGCCCAGATGTGGCGAGCGAGCCCAACCAACGCGACCTGAACCAGCAAAGCGCCCCCGCCGTGGAGCGTGGTTTGTTCTTGGTTCCCAAAGTGATTGAGTGAGGCCAAAACCATGACTCAATTACATGACATGACCATGGCCCAACTGGCCCAAGCCCTCCAAAGCAAACAGGCCAGCGCCGTCGAAGTAGCCACGGCCTTTTTGGCCCGCGCTGGCGGCAACCCGCACAACGCGTTTTTAGACATCAACAGCGAAGTCACGCTGGCCCAAGCCCAAGCCAGCGACGCCCGCATTGCCGCTGGCACGGCAGGCGCGCTGGAAGGCGTGCCAATTGCGCACAAAGACGTGTTTGTCACCCGCGATTTCGCCACCACCGCTGGCTCCAAAATTTTGAGCGGTTACCGCTCGCCGTTTGACGCCACGGTGGTGCAAAAGCTAGGCGCCTTTGCCGATGGCGCTGTCGGCGCTGGCATGGTGACGCTGGGCAAAGTCAACTGCGACGAGTTCGCCATGGGCTCTGCCAACGAAAACTCCGCCTACGGCGCAGTGACCAACCCATGGGACACCTCGCGCGTTCCCGGCGGCTCGTCTGGCGGCAGCGCTGCCGCTGTGGCCGCGCGTTTGGCACCCGCAGCGACCGGAACCGACACCGGTGGTTCGATTCGCCAACCCGCCAGTTTTTGCGGCATCACCGGCATCAAACCCACCTATGGCCGCGCGAGCCGTTACGGCATGATTGCCTACGCATCCAGCCTCGACCAAGCCGGACCCATGGCTCGCACAGCCGAAGACTGCGCGTTGTTGCTCAGCGCCATGTGTGGTTCGGATTTGGACCGCGATTCCACCTCGCTTGATGTGCAAGCTGAGAACTTCTCTGCCAAGTTGGGTGACAGCTTGGCTGGCCTGCGCATTGGCATCCCCAAAGAGTTCTTTGGCGAAGGCCTCGCCGCTGACGTGCGCACTGCGATTGACGCGGCGCTCAAAACGCTCGAAGCCCAAGGCGCCAAGCTCGTGCCCATCACGCTGCCCCGCACTGAGCTGGCCATTCCTGTGTACTACATCATTGCACCTGCCGAAGCGAGTTCGAACCTCAGCCGCTTTGACGGTGTGAAGTTTGGCCATCGCGCCAAGGACTACACCGACCTCGTGAGCATGTACAAAAAGACCCGAGCCGAAGGCTTTGGCGAAGAGGTCAAGCGCCGCATCATGACCGGCGCGTATGTGCTCAGTCACGGCTACTACGACGCGTACTACCTGCAAGCCCAAAAAATTCGCCGCATGATTGCGGACGACTTCCAACGTGCATTCACCGAGTGCGATGTGATTGCAGGTCCAGTCGCTCCCACGGTCGCATGGAAGCTGGGCAACAACGCCAGCGACCCGTTGGCTGACTACTTGGCTGACATCTTCACATTGCCCGCCTCGCTCGCAGGCTTGCCCGGTATGAGCATTCCTGTGGGCTTCAGCTCAGACCACAAGCAGAACGGAGAAACCGGCAGCGGCAAGCCGCTCCCAGTGGGCATGCAACTCATTGGCAACTACTTGCAAGAAGCACGTTTGCTGAACGTCGCACACCAGTACCAACTGAACACCGATTTCCATAACGCCAAGCCGGAGGGCGTTTAAATGACTGCACCCAAATTAGTCCAAGGCTACGAAGTCGTCATCGGCTTCGAAACACACGCCCAACTCGCCACGCACAGCAAAATTTTCAGCCGCGCCTCCACAGCCTTTGGTGCCGAGCCCAACACGCAAGCCTGCGCAGTTGACATGGCCCTGCCCGGCACGCTGCCAGTCATGAACATCGGCGCCGTCGAGCGCGCCATTGAGTTCGGTTTAGCCGTCAACGCGCACATTGCTGAGCGCAGCATCTTTGCGCGCAAAAACTACTTCTACCCAGACCTGCCCAAAGGCTACCAAATTAGTCAGTTTGAAATTCCGGTGGTGCAAGGCGGTGAGGTCTCTTTCTTCTTAGAAGTTGGCAAAGAGACCGTACACAAAACTGTGCGCTTGGAGCGTGCCCACCTTGAAGAAGACGCAGGCAAATCGCTGCATGAGGATTTCATTGGTCAGTCAGGTATTGACTTAAACCGCGCAGGCACACCGCTGCTAGAAATCGTCACCCAGCCAGACATGCGCAGCAGCGACGAAGCCGTGGCCTACGCCAAAGAGCTGCACAAAATCGTCACGTGGATTGGCATTTGCGACGGCAACATGCAAGAAGGCTCTTTCCGTTGCGACGCTAACGTGTCGGTGCGCAAGCCTGGCGCACCTTTGGGCACACGCCGCGAGATCAAGAACTTGAACAGCTTCAAGTT
>CANGOY010000034.1 GCA_947455585.1 Comamonadaceae bacterium | reverse complement strand
GGATTTAAAGATGGCATTCTTTTTAGAAACACTGCTCGGTGGTTTGATGGCGGGCATGTTGTATTCACTCGTGGCCTTGGGCTTTGTGCTCATTTTCAAAGCCTCAGGCGTCTTCAACTTTGCGCAAGGCGCGATGGTTCTGTTTGGCGCGTTGTCGATGGCGCGCTTTTCAGAGTGGATTCCCCAGTGGACCGGTGTGGATAGCTTGCTCATGGCCAACGTACTGGCTTTTGCCATGGCAGCGGTGGTGATGTTTGTGGTGGCCTGGGCGGTGGAGTACTTGGTGCTGCGCCACTTGGTCAACCAAGAAGGCGCCACTTTGCTGATGGCCACGCTCGGCATTGCTTACTTCCTCGAAGGTCTGGGGCAGACCCTGTTTGGCAGCAGCATTTACAAAATTGACATTGGCATGCCCAAAGACCCTGTCTTCATTTTGGAAGACATATTCCAAGGCGGTGTCCTGGTGAACAAAGAAGACTTTTATGCCGCACTCATCGCGGCTGTGTTGGTGGGATTGCTGACGGTGTTCTTCCAAAAGACAGCAACCGGTCGCGCCTTGCGTGCGGTGGCGGATGACCACCAAGCCGCGCAGTCGATTGGTATTCCTCTCAACCGCATCTGGATGATTGTGTGGTGTGTGGCGGGCGTGGTGGCTTTGGTGGCCGGCATGATTTGGGGTAGCAAATTGGGCGTGCAGTTTTCGTTGGCCACAGTCG
This sequence comes from Comamonadaceae bacterium, assembly GCA_947455585.1. Taxonomy (GTDB): domain Bacteria; phylum Pseudomonadota; class Gammaproteobacteria; order Burkholderiales; family Burkholderiaceae_C; genus Limnohabitans. Next base: position 11,529 of record CANGOY010000034.1, on the reverse strand, counting down.
CTTTGCGAGCACTGCCCGTGGTGATTTTGGGTGGACTCACTTCCGTTCCTGGCGCCATCATCGGCGGCTTGATCATTGGTGTGGGTGAGAAATTGTCCGAGGTGTATCTGGGCAGCTTTGTGGGTGGCGGTATCGAGATTTGGTTTGCCTATGTGCTGGCGCTGGGCTTCTTGCTGATTCGTCCGCAAGGTTTGTTTGGCGAAAAAATCATCGACCGCGTGTAAGGAAATAAATATGTTTTACAGAGAAAACGGTCAATTCAAAACCACCTACCGTGCGGACCAACAAATTCTGCCCATCAGGCAAGACCGCATCGTCATGGCGCTGCTGTTGGTGTTCGCGATTGCGGTGGTGCCCATGTTGGCTTCGGACTACTTTTTTCGCGCTATTTTGATCCCGTTCTTGATCATGTCCTTGGCTGCGCTGGGCGTGAATATTTTGGTGGGTTACTGCGGTCAAATTTCTTTGGGCTCTGGCGCTTTCATGGCGGTGGGGGCTTATGGTGCTTACAACTTCTTTGTGCGTATTCCAGGCTTGCCATTGATTCCTGCGCTTATCTTGGGTGGCTTGTGTGCCACGGTGTTTGGTATCTTGTTCGGCCTGCCAAGTTTGCGTGTCAAGGGTTTGTATTTGGCGGTGGCCACACTGGCCGCGCAGTTTTTCAGTGACTGGATGTTTTTGCGCATCAAGTGGTTGACCAACGATTCACCTTCGGGCTCGGTGTCTGTGTCTGACCTGCAGGTGTTTGGTTTGCCGATTGACAGCGCTTTGAGCAAATACTGGCTGTGCCTTGGCTTGCTGATGGTGATTGCCTTGCTTGCTAAAAACTTGGTCCGCAGTGCCGTCGGTCGTGAATGGATGGCCATTCGCGACATGGACGTTGCTGCGGCGGTGATTGGCATTCGCCCGATGTACGCCAAACTGAGCGCGTTTGCTGTGAGCTCCTTCATCGTGGGCGTGGCCGGTGCGCTGTGGGCCTTTGTTTATTTGGGTGCTTGGGAGCCTGCAGCGTTTTCAGTGGACATTTCGTTCCGCTTGCTGTTCATGGTGATCATCGGCGGTCTCGGTTCTATCTTGGGCGGTTTTTTGGGTGCAGCTTTCATCACCTTGTTGCCGATTGCATTGAGTCAAACCTTGCCTGTTTTGGCGAGCTTCGCTGGGTTTGAAATTTCTACCGCGGGGGTGTCGCACGCCGAGCTGATGATTTTTGGCGGGTTGATCGTGTGGTTCCTCATCGTTGAGCCGCATGGCTTGGCCAAGTTGTGGGCGATTGCAAAGCAAAAACTGCGTCTGTGGCCTTTCCCCCATTGATGCGGTTGAACGTTTCTGTTTTGTGTGAGTGTTGATTTTTCAAGGAGACAAATATGAAGATTCGTGATTTGATTTTGGCTGTGGCCGCTTTGGCGACTGCTGCCACTTCACTGGTGGCGACGCCAGCTCAGGCGCAGGCGAAAGAACAGTTTTTTCCTTTGCTGTCCTACCGCACGGGCCCCTATGCACCCAACGGTATTCCATGGGCCAACGGTAAGCAGGATTACCTCAAGCTCATCAATGCCCGCGACGGCGGCATCAACGGCGTGAAGATCACGTTTGAAGAGTGCGAAACAGGCTACGCCACCGACCGTGGTGTGGAGTGCTACGAGCGCCTGAAAGGCCGCCCTGGCGTGAGCGTGTTTGATCCGCAAGCCACGGGCATCACGTTTGCATTGACCGAAAAAGTAGCGGCAGACAAAGTGCCTTTGATCACTTTGGGCTACGGCTTGTCGATTGCGCAAGACGGCATGGCTTTCAAGTGGAATTTCCCGTTGATGGGTAGCTACTGGACCGGTGCTGACATTTTGGTGCAGCATTTGGGTAAAAAAGAAGGCGGCTTGGACAAGCTCAAAGGCAAGAAAATCGCCTTGGTTTATCACGATTCACCGTTTGGCAAAGAGCCTATTCCTGTGCTGCAAGAGCGCGCCAGGATGCATGGTTTTGAATTGCAACTCATTCCTGTCACAGCGCCTGGCGTCGAGCAAAAGTCGGCATGGTTGCAAGTGCGTCAAAGCCGTCCTGACTACGTGATGTTGTGGGGCTGGGGCGTGATGAACTCGACGGCTTTGAAAGAAGCCCAAGCCACTGGCTACCCCCGCGACAAGATTTATGGCGTGTGGTGGGCGGGTGCCGAGCCTGATGTCAAAGACGTGGGCGAAGGCGCCAAAGGCTACAACGCCTTGGCTTTGAACACATCGGGCACACAGCCTAAAGTCATTCAAGACATCTTGAAGCACGTGCATGGCAAGAACCAAGGTTCTGGTCCTAAAGACGAAGTGGGTCAAGTGCTCTACACCCGTGGTGTGATCATTTCGATGCTCAGCGTCGAAGCTGTGCGCCGTGCACAAGAGCGCTTTGGCAAAGGCAAAGTCATGACCAGCGAGCAAGTGCGTTGGGGCATGGAAAACTTGGCGCTTGACCAAAAGCGTCTGGACGCCATGGGCTTCACCGGCATCATGCAACCGCTGTCGACGTCATGTGCTGACCACATGGGCTCGACCTCTGCGCGTGTACAGACTTGGGACGGTAGCAAGTGGAGCTTTTCGTCAGACTTCATTCAAGCCGACGAGCAAATCTTGAAGCCCATGATCAAGGCCGGTTCCGACAAGTACTTGGCTGACAAAAAGATGACCCGCCGCACCGCTGCGGATTGCCAATCTTGATCAATCCCTTGAGGTGATTGCGTTTGATGGTTCACGCTCAGGTGTGAGCCATCAACTGAAAGCCACGTCTCATTGACGCGTCTTTCAGTTGATTCACAAAGGTTATCCATGAACGCTTCAAACATCATTCTCAACGTCAATGGCATTGAAGTCATTTACAACCACGTCATCTTGGTGCTCAAGGGCGTGTCGCTCAATGTGCCTGAAGGCAGCATCGTGTCTTTGCTGGGCGGCAATGGCGCTGGTAAAACCACCACCTTGCGTGCCATTTCTAACTTACTGCAAGGCGAGCGCGGCGCGGTCACCAAAGGCAGCATTGAGTTGCGTGGTGAGCGCATTGAAAATCTCACGCCTGCTGATTTGGTCAAGCGCGGCGTGGTGCAAGTGATGGAAGGTCGTCACTGCTTTGCCCACTTGTCCATCGAAGAAAATTTGTTGACCGGTAGCTACACACGCACCAGCAAAGGCGAAATTGAAGCCAACTTGGAGAAGGTCTACAACTACTTCCCACGTTTGAAAACACGCCGCACCTCGCAGGCCGCTTACACGTCGGGGGGCGAACAGCAAATGTGTGCAATTGGTCGCGCACTCATGGCTAACCCCAGCATGGTGTTGTTAGACGAGCCCTCCATGGGCTTGGCACCGCAAATCGTGGAAGAGGTGTTCAACATCGTCAAAGATTTGAACGAGAAAGAAAAAGTCACCTTCCTCATCGCCGAGCAAAACACCAACATGGCTTTGAAGTACGCCGACTACGGCTACATCATGGAGTCGGGCCGCATCGTGATGGATGGTGCCGCATCTGACCTCGCTAACAACGAAGACGTGAAAGAGTTCTACCTCGGTATGGGTGGCGGTGAGCGCAAGAGCTTCAAAGACGCCAAGAGCTACAAGCGCCGCAAGCGTTGGTTGGCGTAAGAGGAGCATTGCATGTCCAAACATTACGACGCGCTCGAAACCCGTAATTCAGCCGAGCGCGAAGCCGCCCTCATGGCTGCTCTGCCTGCCCAAGTGGCGCATGCACAAAAAAATTCACCCGCATTCGCCAAGTCTTTGGCGGGTGTGAATGCTGCCAGCATCAACAGCCGTGAAGCGCTGGCCAAGTTGCCCGTGATTCGTAAATACGAGCTGCTCGCCCAGCAACAAGAGCAACGCTCCAACAACGTGTTTGGCGGCTTTGCTGCCATTGGTTTTGGTAAAGCAATGCCACGCGTGTTTGCCAGCCCTGGCACCATTTACGAGCCCGAAGGTGCAGGTGCAGACTATTGGCGCATGGCCCGTGCCATTTACGCTGCGGGCTTCCGCTCGAATGAATTGATTCACAACTGCTTCAGCTACCACTTCACGCCTGCGGGCTCGATGATGGAAACCGGCGCACACGCCATTGGTTGCACCGTGTTTGCCGGCGGCACTGGCCAAACCGAACAGCAAGTGGGTGCGATGGCTGAGTTAAAGCCTGCGGGCTACATTGGCACACCGAGCTTCTTGAAAATCATTGTCGAAAAAGCTGCCGAGATGGGGGTCAAGTTGCCCAGCGTTACCAAGGCTCTGGTGTCTGGCGAAGCGTTTCCTCCCAGCTTGCGTGATTGGCTGGCCGAGCGCGGTGTGTCGGGCTACCAGTGCTACGCCACGGCTGACCTCGGCTTGATTGCCTATGAAACCGAAGCCCGCGAGGGCTTAGTGCTCGACGAAGGTGTGATTGTCGAAATTGTCCGCCCCGGCACCGGCGACCCCGTGCCCGAAGGCGAAGTGGGCGAGTTGGTGGTGACCTCGCTCAACCCCGACTACCCCTTGATTCGTTTTGGCACAGGCGACTTGTCTGCCGTGCTGGCTGGCCAATGCCCCACAGGTCGCACCAATGTGCGCATCAAAGGTTGGATGGGCCGTGCAGACCAAACCACCAAAGTGCGCGGCATGTTTGTGCACCCGGGTCAAGTGGCCGAAGTGGTCAAGCGATTCCCAGAAATCAAGCGTGCACGCTTGGTGGTCACAGGCGAGATGGCCAACGACCAAATGAGTCTCAAAGTCGAAGCACAAGATGCAGAGGGGCTGTTGCAAAAAATTGGTGATGCTGTTCGCGATATCACCAAGCTGCGTGCTGATGTCACCGTGGTTGCATTGGGCAGCTTGCCCAACGATGGCAAAGTCATTGAGGACGCGCGTACGTACAAATAAGCCGCGCGCAGGCATTTCTATTGATTTTGGTCATGGAAAGCCCTTACGTGAAATCCGAAATGTCAGAACTGTCAATAGTGCTTTAGTATGGGGCACTATTTAGAGGAGTACCCATGAAGCAACTATTCACTTTGACGCTGTTGGCATTGGCTGCATTGACCGGCGCTAACGCCACCGATTTCCCTGTCAAAGACAAGCCCGTCACCATCGTGGTGCCGTTTGCGGCAGGCGGCCCCACTGACCGCGTGGCACGCGATTTGGCTGAATCCATGCGCAAGCCCTTGGGCGCCATCGTCGTGGTGGAAAACGTGGCCGGTGCCGGCGGCACCATCGCTGCCAACAAAGTGGCCAAGGCCCAGCAAGACGGGCACACCATCTTCTTGCACCACATTGGCATGGCCACATCGCCTGCGCTGTATCGCAAACTGCCTTACAACACCCTCGAAGATTTTGAATACTTGGGCATGGTCAACGATGTGCCGATGACCTTGATTGGCCGCCCCACGTTGCCTGCCAACACCTACAAAGAATTGGCGGTTTGGATTGAGCAAAACAAAGGGAAGATCAACTTAGGCAATGCAGGTTTGGGCGCAGCGTCGCACTTGTGCGGCTTGTTGCTCCAAAGCGCTTTGAAGATTGACATGACCACCGTGCCCTACAAAGGCACGGCGCCTGCCATGAACGATTTGATGGGTGGCCAGATTGATTTGTTGTGCGACCAAACTACCAACACCAGCAGCCAAATTGAAGGTAAAACCGTCAAGGCATTTGCCGTCACGTCACTGAAGCGTCTGACCACACCTGCTTTGAAGAGCTTGCCAACGTTGGATGAGTCTGGCCTCAAGGGGTTTGAAGTCAGCATCTGGCACGGTTTGTATGCCCCCAAAGGCACACCTGCTGACGTGACAGCCAAGATCAACAAGGCCTTGAAAGCTGCTTTGAAAGACCCAGAGTTCATCAAGAAGCAACAAGCCTTGGGCGCTGTGGTGGTCACTGACAAACGCTCAGACCCTGCTGAACATAAGAAGTTTGTTGCAGCTGAAATCGCCAAGTGGGGCCCTGTCATTCAGGCCGCTGGCGTCTACGCTGACTAAGCCGAAGTCACTTCGGGTGTGACAAAAAACAAAGCCACCTTCGGGTGGCTTTTGCATGGGCGGTTCACTTATCTGTGGTTCAGATGTTCGAACGGCAGTGACTGTTTCACCAAGATAACCGTGCACGGTGCATCCATTGCCACCTTGATAGGAATGGTCGCCACAAAGCGTTGCATCTGCAGACCGTGCGTGGCGGCGCCCATGACAATCATGCTGACGTGGTTACCTTCGGCATAACGCACGATGGCGTTGGCCACATCGCTGGCTTCGAGCACGTGGTAAGAGGTTTGGTGTTCGCTCAGGTCCAGTGGCTGCGCCCATTGCTGCAGCATGGTGCGGTATTGGCGGTGCAGGGTGGTCTCGCTCTTGTCATGTTCAGACGTGCTGCTGAGGTTGGGTGAAATGACGGTCACCACGGCCAAGCGTGCGCCGGGGCGAATGCCCAACGAGCGGGCCACGGCTTGGCGTAGCGAATACAAGGTGGCGTCACTCGCTTCGTGGTGCGGGACGGCCACCATCAGAATCGGCACTTCGTCGATTTGTTGAGAGGGCAGCGGGCTTGGCTGGTAATGCATGCCTGCCGCTTTGAGCCAGCGTTTGAAGTGCGTGAAAAACGGCGTGCCTTGCAGCTGCCTGCCGCGTTTGGTGACTTTCACCTGCTCGGGGTGCTCTAAGTCAAAAGCCAAATGCGCAGCCGATGGGTAGCGCTTCACTGCTTCAGGTTCTAGACAGCGCAGCACCACTTCTTGCAACCACTCTGGCAAGTCTTCGCGCAAACGGCGTGGTGGGGTGGGGTCCATCCACAAACGTTGGCGCATGCCGCCTTGGGTTTGCGGGTTGCCAAAAGGCAGCTCGCCGGTGGCCAATTCGTACAACATCACGCCGATGGCAAAAATGTCGCTGCGCGGGTCGCCGCGCACACCCACCACTTGCTCGGGCGCAATCCATGCGGGCGAGCCCACGGCTTTGCGCAGCTCTTCGGCCAGCAGGTCGGGGTAGTGCGCGTGGCACGACAAACCAAAGTCGAGCAACACCGCATGGCCATCAGTGTGCAGCAGCACGTTGGCCGGTTTGATGTCGAGATGGCAGGTGTTTTGTTGGTGCAGGCTGTGGGCTGCGCGTGCGATGGCTGCGCCAAGATGTGCGATGTCCGTTACTTCTGCGCGGGTGCGGTTGTGCGTGTGTGAATCCAGTACTTGCTGCAAGGTAAGGCCGGGCACATGTTCCATCACCAAATAAGGCAAGTTCACCAAATCGCCTGCGGCTACAAAGCGCGGTACATGCGTGCCGTGAAGCACTTGCAAGATTTGGTGCTCCACCTCGAAGCCCACAATGTTTTCTGCGCCGTCGCCTGCGGTCATGCGCGGTACCTTCATCACCATGTCAAACGGTGCGGAACGCGCGTCGGCGTAACTCACTTCGTAGATGTGCGCCATGCCACCGGCATGCAAGCAAGCACCAATACGAAAGCCGTCTAGCTCGGTGCCTGCTTCTAGGCGTTTCATTTGCCGGTCTCCAAGCGTTGGGCAAAGTATTCGGGCAGGCCTGCTTCGCGCACGGCGCGAGCAGCAGCACGGTGGTCATACGCCACGCGGTGGAAAGTGAGTTTGCTTGCTGTGCTGTCAAACACGGCATACATGGCGCGTGGGTTGCCGTCGCGCGGTTGGCCGACTGAGCCGATGGTGGTAATCCACTGGCGGTGTTTGGGTGTTGGGATAGGCACGCCAGAGGTTGGCTTGAATGCCATCAGTTGGCGACCTGTGCCTCGGTAGTACAGCGACTGATGGTGCACATGGCCGCCGAACACATAGCTCACATCGGGGTGGCTGCATGCGGCGTCGAGGCTGAGGCCTGCAATGCGTTCGTCTTCTACATACCGCCAACGCTCGGGCGCATCGGCGCTGGCGTGGACGAAAAACATCTGGTCCACACGCTCGGTCAAGGGCAAGCTCTCTAGCCAAAAACGTTGTGCAGGTGACAGTTGGTCGTGTGTCCAGTGCGCGGTTTGGCTGCCCAATGATGGGTTGGGTGTGTTGATGTTGTGCGTTTGCACCAACTCTTCATGGTTGCCACGAACCACCACGGCGCCTTCATCTTGTAGGGCTTGGCAACGTGCCACCACCTCAGACGGAAACGCGCCGTAACTCACCATGTCGCCCAAGATGGCGATGCGCTCAACGCCCTGCGTTTTCGCATGCGCCAAGCACGCGTCTAACGCGTGCAGGTTGCTGTGGATGTCAGAGAGCAGGGCGTATTTCATGTCAACGCAAAGCTGCTGCGGTTTAGTACGTGTAAACGCCTTTGCCGGTCTTGCGACCGAGCTGGCCAGCAGCGACCATCTCTTTGAGCAATGGGCACGCGCGGTATTTGCTGTCACCAAACTCTTGCAAGTAAACGTCCATCACGGCCACGCACACATCAAGGCCAATCATGTCGGCCAAAGCCAAGGGGCCGATAGGCTGGTTGCAACCGAGTTTCATGCCCGCGTCGATGTCTTCGGCAGTGGCCACACCTTCGGCCAACACAAAGAAGGCTTCGTTGATCATGGGCACCAAAATGCGGTTGACTACAAAGCCCGGTGCGTTCTTGACGGTGATGGGGCTCTTGCCCAAACGTGTGGACAGGTCGTGCACGGCCGCGTGGGTGGCGTCGGACGTTTGCAGGCCACGGATGATTTCAACCAAGGCCATCATGGGCACGGGGTTGAAAAAATGCATACCAATGAAGCGGTCGGCACGTGTGGTGACGGCAGCCAATTTGGTGATGGAAATGGACGAGGTGTTGGAAGCGATGATGGCTTCGGGCGCCAACATGCCATCGAGCTGTTTGACGATTTTGACTTTGAGGTCGTAGTTCTCGGTGGCGGCTTCGATGACGAGCTGCGCGCTTTTGAGGTCGTCATAGATGGTGCTTGTTTTGATGCGCGACAAAGCAGCAGCCTTGTCGGCTTCAGTGATTTTTTCTTTCTTGATCAAACGGTCCAAGCTACCTGCCACAGTGGCGAGGCCTTTGGCCACAGCTGCGTCAGAGATGTCGACCATCACCACGTTCACGCCAGACACCGCACATGCTTGTGCGATGCCATTGCCCATAGTGCCGGCGCCGATGATGCCTACGGTTTGAATGCTCATTGGGAATCCTTGTTGTCGGTTGAATCAAAAAATCAATATTAGCGGGGTAAGGGTTGCGTTTGGCTGACGTGAGTCAATTTCTTGCGCTCCAGCGAATTGACTTGGGGCGGCTTCCTCTTGCTGAAGTACCAGAAATCGTCAGCCGCCCCAAGCCAACTCGCTTACGAGTAGTTAGGCTCGAAAGCGTTTCTTTGTCAGTTGCAGAGCAATCTTCCAAGCGACCAGCGCATATACGGCCAACACGCCTAGGTGCAGCGCTACATCAGTCGGCCATTGGTCGAGAAATAAGGGGCGTACCAAGGCAATGGCTTGCGTGAGGGGCAGCCACTCTGAGATGTCGCGCACAACGCCAGGCAGTTGGTCACGCGGAAAGAACACACCGCTCAAGAACATCATGGGTGTGAGGAATAGCGTGAAGTAGTAGGTGAAGAAGTCATAACCCTTCGCCAGCGCGTTGAAGATGAGCGCGATGCAGCTGAAGGTGATGCCCACGCACAAGAGGATGGGCCAAGCTGCCAAGAGCTTCCAGCTGTGCGTGATGCCCAGCGCAAACATCACGCCCAAGATGGCGGTGATGGTGAACAGGGCTTTGAAAGCAGCCCACAACATTTCGGCCAAGAGCACATCGTCCAAGCGCATGGGAGCGTTCAAGATGCCGTCCCATGTTTTTTGCACATGCATGCGCGAGAAGGCGGAGTACAACGCTTCAAACGTGGCGGCGTTCATGGCGCTCATGCAGATGGAGCCGCTGGCCAAGAACAAGATGTAAGGGACTTTTTGTTCATCCAAGGTCACCTCGCCCACCAAGGCGCCCATGCCGTAGCCAAAGGCCACCAGCCACATCAAGGGTTCAGCAATGTTGGCTACGAGGCTGGGAATAGCGAGCTTGCGCCAGACCAAGAGGTTGCGCAAGAAGACAGGCCAGAAACGGAAATAGGTGTGCATCGCGTTTAGCCTTCCTCACGGATTTGGCGTCCGGTCATTTTCAAAAATAAGTCTTCCAAGTTGGCTGGGCGGTGCAGCGTGCGCAGGCCTGTGTGAGCGCTGAGCGCTTGCAGCAATTGGGCGGCATCTTGGGTGTAGAAGAACACGGTCTCGCCGCTGGTTTCCACACGTTGAGCCATGGCAGCGACGGGGCTGTCCACCAACCCTAATGCGCCGTTGCCGAACACCTCCACCACGTCGGGTTCAAGGTGCTGCGCAATCAAATCACGCGGTGTGCCTTCGGCAATTTTTTTGCCGTGGTCCAACACCAACAGACGGTTGCACAAACGCTCGGCTTCGTCCATAAAGTGCGTGGTCAGCAAAATCGATTTGCCTTGTTGTAGCAGTTGTTGCAAACGCTCCCACATGAGGTGACGGGCTTGCGGGTCTAGGCCTGTGGTGGGCTCGTCAAGCAGCAACAAGTCTGGGTTGTTGATGAGGGCGCGGGCCAGGCTCAAGCGGCGCTTCATGCCGCCCGACAACTCTCCGGGTTTGGCGTTGGCTTTGTGCGAGAGCGCAGCAAATTCCAGCAGCTGGGGAATGCGCGCTTGAATGGCGGCTTTCTTCATTCCGAAATAGCGACCAAACACCATCAGGTTTTCGGCGCAGGTGAAGTCTGGGTCGAGCGTGTCGAACTGGCTCACCACGCCTAAGCGTGCTTTGATTGCTAACGCGTCATCGGGCATGGATAAGCCAAACGCGTTGATGCTGCCGCCATCGGGCTGCGCGAGGCCTAGGCATATGCGCAGCGTGGTGGTTTTGCCTGCGCCGTTTGGGCCGATGACGCCCAAACATTCGCCGGGGGCGATGCTGAAGGACACGTCGTTCACCACGGTGTTGTCACCATAGCGTTTGAGGAGGTGATTGCATTCAAAAAATGGGGTGCTCATGGTGCTGAATTGTGCCTGTGATGCGCTGTGCTTGCTGTTCTCACTGTCGCTCCGGTGCGAGATGTGAAGCGCCTAAAATATTGGCAACTTACCAATGGGCTACGACGTGTCTGATACCTTATTTGTTCTCTCCCAATATGTGATGCCCAAACAACTGCTGACACAGTTTGCTGGCGCTGTGGCACGTGCGCGTTGCGGCAAATGGACGCACGCCCTCATCAAATGGTTTGTGGGCAAGTACCAAGTGAATATGGATGAGGCCGCCCAGTCCGACATCACGCAGTACGAATGTTTCAACGACTTCTTCACCCGAGCCCTCAAGCCCGGCGCACGCCCCTTGGCCGATGCCGCGTTTGTGTGCCCGGTGGACGGCGCGATCAGTCAGCTGGGCCACATCGATGGCGACCAAGTGTTTCAAGCCAAAGGCCACAGCTACAGCACGCAAGCGCTGGTGGGTGGCGACGCAACCTTGGCGGCGCAGTTTCAAGACGGCGAATTCGCCACGATTTACCTCAGCCCCAAGGACTACCACCGCATCCACATGCCCAGCGCGGGGCGC
>CANGOY010000033.1 GCA_947455585.1 Comamonadaceae bacterium | reverse complement strand
GTTTTGGGCGCCCGTCTCCACACGCCAACGCGCCGATGGCAGCACGGCTGTCTTCCCACACTTTGTGATGGACCGCGGCAAGCCCGGCATGCTCACCGTGGACAGCCAAGGTCAACGCTACCTGAACGAATCCACCTCGTACCACTTGTTTGGCATTGCCATGCAAGCCCACCACGCCACCACGCCCAGCGTGCCATCGTGGTTGGTGTGTGATGCAGGCGCCTTGAAGCGCTATGGCATCGGCATGGTTCGCCCTGGTGGCAAAGGCTTAGAGCCATTCTTGGCCGATGGTTATTTGAAACAAGGCAACACCTTGGCCGACTTGGCGCGACAACTGAAGGTGCCCGCGGACAAACTGCAAGCCACCGTCGAACGCTTCAATGTATTTGCCGATAAAGGTGTGGATGAAGATTTCCAACGCGGCACCACCGACTACCAACGCGCCAACGGCGACGCCACATGGCATGGACCCAACCCGTGCTTGGGCGCGTTGCGCGAAGGCCCGTTTTACGCGGTGGCGCTCTACCCCGGTGACATTGGTGCGGCCACAGGCTTGGTCACCGATGGCGATGCACGTGCGCTCAACGCACAAGGCACGGCGATTGACGGCTTGTATGCGGCGGGTAACGACATGCACTCCATCATGGGTGGCATTTATCCAGCGCCTGGCATCACCATTGGGCCTGGCGTGACCTTTGGTTACTTGGCTGCCAAGCACGCAGTCGCCAGAGCGCGCAACGCTTAACATTTTCAGCCCAACGAAAAATCCCCGTCAGTTCAAACTGACGGGGATTTTCTTTTGAGGCTTAGGTTTATTCAGTCGCCAACGCCATCACGCCTGTAGCTGTGTTGGAAATTGGGATGTGATAGTTCTGGTGCACAGGCTTCACGTGATCACCCAAAGCACCACGCATAGCCAACCACATGACCAGCTCCACACCTTGCGTACCGGTCTTTTCGACCAACTCGTGGATGCTGAACTGCGTAGCCCACTCGGGATTCTTTTGCAGGCTGTCCATGAACTCCAAATCAAACGCTTTGTTGATGTGGCCAGCACGCTCACCATCCAGTTGATGGCTCAAACCACCCGTGCCCAAAATGGCCACGTTCAAGTCGCTGTCCCAGCTGCGAATGGCGTCGCCCACGGCTTTGCCCAGGTTGTAGCAACGCTTGGCTGATGGCAAGGGGAACTGCACGGTGTTGATACAAATCGGCACAGTCAGCACAGGGCAGGTGTCGCCAGGCCAGAACAATTTGAGCGGTAAGGTGAACGCATGGTCGACCAACATTTCTTGACAGGTCACCACGTCAAACTCTTTCTCCACCAGCTCATTGATGATGTGCCATGACAAATCAGGCGCACCTTTGAACGGTGGCAAGGTGGGAATGCCCCAACCTTCATCGGCGTTGTTGTATTGCGCTGCAGCACCGACTGCAAACGTGGGCATTTTGTCGAGGAAGAAGTTCAAACCGTGGTCGTTGTAGAACACCACCGCCACATCGGGCTTGACCTTGCCCAACCACTCGTGAATAGGTGGGAAGCCATCGAAGAACGGTTTCCAGTACGGGTCTTGCTGAATGCCTTTGGCAATCGCGCCGCCGATGGATGGGATGTGTGATGAGGCGAGGCCGCCAACGATGTTTGCCATGGTGTGTCTCCTTGATGTTTATTGGTGAGCTGCAGCGCGCAACTTGGCTTTGAATTCTTCTTTGGTCATGCCGGTTTGGGCGGCGCCTAGGTCTTGCACGTCCAAACCCAAAATGCCTGCGAATTTGGCGAGGTAGTACACATTGCCACCGGCGGCAATCAGGCCCAACACGTTGCGTGTGCGAATGGCATCGGCTTGTTGTGCGTTCAAGCCGTACTGCAACATGTACGCCTCTTCATCCGCCTTAAAGGCAGCGCGGTTGTCGGCACTGTTGAACGAGTAGCACATCTTGTTGAGGGCATAGCCTTTTTGGGCTTGGTCACCGTCGAACAGAGTGGTTCCAAAAATGGGTTCAAGTTTGTGACTCATGGTTGTCTCCGTGATTGAAGTTTTTCAATGGAACGGAGTGTGGGCGTTTCAACCCATAAAATAAACCACGCAATACTCATTTATTCCATGAAAAAATTTAATCATTTGGATTTGGATGGCCACCTGCTGCATTTGCTCAGCACTGTGATTGAGCAAGGTTCAGTCACCTCAGCCGCCAATGCCCTGGGCGTGACGCAATCGGCCGTGAGCCACCAGCTCGATCGCTTGCGCGCCATCGTGGGTGACGCCTTGTTTGTGAAATCAGGGCGCGGCATTGTGCCCACGGCGCGGGCTGAGGCCTTGGCTTTGCAAGCACAAGAACTGCTGACTCAGTTGCAAGGCTTTGTGCACAGTGGTGCGTTTGAGCCAGCGCGTCTGACCCAATGTTTCACCATCGCCGCGAATGATTTGCAGCGCGACTTGTTACTACCTAGTTTGTTGAATCGCTTACAAGCCCAAGCACCGAGCGTCACGTTGCGCGTGGTGCCATCGGATGTGCCCAGTGCTGACATGTTGCGCGCACAAGACTGCCAATTGGTCATCAGCCCTCGCCCGCCAGATGCCACCGACATCAAACACAAACGTTTGTTTGCCGACTGCTACCGCGTGTTCTACGACCCGCAGGTGCGCAAAGCGCCACGCTCGCTCAAAGCCTATGAAGCGGCTGAGCACATCACCGTGGTGCACCAACCCAAACGCAGCTTGGACATTGACGAGTTGTTGTTCAAGCGCGGTGTGAACCGCCGCTTTGCAGCCACCTTAAGTAGCTTTGCAGGCGTGGCGGCATTTGTCAGCGGCACAGAACGTTTGGCCACCTTGCCCGGCTTGTTACGCCAAGGTTTGTTGCGTGGCTTGGCCGATGCCCCTGTGCCTTTTGAAACACCTGAGATGCCGATGTACGCGATTTGGCATGTGCGACACCAGAAAGATCCGGTGCACATGTGGCTGCGCGAGCAGCTCATGCAGGCCAATCAAGTCTGAGAAATTTCGACCATTAACCCTGTGTGCGCTGCTTGGGCAATGGCCTCGGTCACGCGTAAGTTGTTCAAGCCGTCGCGTGCGGTCACCAGTGGTTCGGCTTTGCCTTGCACCACATCGCACAGGTGGTCGATTTGTCGAGCCAGTGGGTCTTCACGCACCATCTCCACAGCACCCACCTCAAACGGTTTCCACCATGAGCGATCTTCGTCACGCGCATACGTTTTCAAACGCATGGTGGGCACCGACAAACTGCCGCGTGTGCCAGAAATGACATAGCAGTCTTCATCGTCATAGCTGGTGTAGGCCTTGTTTTCTTGGCTGGTTTGCTCCCAACTGCGCGCACTGGCCGACGCGTCTGACAGCATGAATGTGCCCAGTGCGCCACTGGCAAAACGCAGGTTCATCGCCACTGTATCTTCCACAGCAAACCCACGTGTGGCGTTGGACTTGAACGCTTGCACCGCCACGATGTCGCCACACAACATGCGCAGGTTGTGCACTTCGTGAATCATGTTGATGAGAATGGGGCCACCGCCTATTTCACGTCGCCAAGGTGCATCACTGAAATAGCTGTCGGGCTTAAAAAACGTGGCGCTGCCCATCACTGCCACCAATGCACCCAATCGACCTGAGCGAATCACGTCCTTGGCTTTGGCCATGATGGGGCTGTGTGCACGATGGTGACCAATCAACACTTTCGCGCCCGTGGCCTCCACCTTATCCACCAAAGTTCGCGCTTCTTGCACCGTGGTGGCGATGGGTTTTTCTAAAAGAATCGGCACACCTGCGGCAATGCACTGCAAGGCCTGTGGCACATGCAGCGCGTTGGGTGTAGCCAAGATGATGCCGTCGGGCTTGTCATGTGCCAACAGTGCATCGAGTGTTTTGTATAGCGGCACGTCATGTGCGGCAGCCGCAGCGACTGCTGATTCAGACGGATCCACGATGGCGCTGAGTGTGCAACGCGTGCTTTGTTGGATGACGGCGATGTGCGCCAACCCAATCGTGCCGGCACCGGCTACAGCGATTCGCAAAGGTAAGGTCGTAGCTGTCATGCACTGACTTTCATTCAACTGGTTTTCTTGCGCAGCTCATACACGGTAAGCCAACCACCCGCCGTGCCACAGAGTGCAATCAAGCTAATACCCATCATCGACACACGATCTGGCACATGGTCAAACACCAGCCAACCACCTAGCATGGCAAAGCCAATTTGCGCGTACATATAAGGCATCAAAGTGCCAGCAGGTGAGCGCTCAAATGCCATGATGAGCAAGAAGTGACCCACACACCCTGCCACACCCATGAGCACCAACTCCAACAACGCACGTGTCTCAGTGACAGGCACCCAAAACCAAAACAAAGGAATGGATGTCAGCGCAGTACCAATCCATGTGGTGTAAAACTGTGTGGTCATGGCGTCTTCGGTGCGCGCCATCTTGCTGGTGAGCAACTGAAACGCCGCATTCACCACCACCAAAGCTGCAGGAATCAGCAACGGCCAACCAAACACCTCTGTGCCAGGCCGCACGATGATGAGTGTGCCGACAAAACCGCCGCACACCAGCCAAATGCGTTGCGGTGATACGTGCTCACCCAGCGTGCGCGCTGCCAGCAATGTGACCAACAAAGGCACCATCATCACAATGGCAGTGAACTCACCCACGGGCAAAAACCGCAAGCTTAAAAACGCCAAACTCGTGACCACAGCCAACAACACACCTCGGGTGATTTGCTGGCGTGGGTTTTGTGTTTTCAAAACATCCAAACCTTTGAGTGGCAAGACCACTGCACTGGTCAACAAGGCTTGAAAAAAGTAACGTGCCCAAACAGCCATCAACACCGGCACCACCGTGGTCACACGTTTGGTGGTGGTGTCTAAAACAGCAAAGCACGCCATAGCAATCAGCAACAAGCTGATGCCAAGTAGGGCGTGCTTTTTTTGACTCAGACCGACTTACGCGTTGAGTTGCAGCTCTAACTCGTGCAACACCTTGTAGCAAGGCAACACTTGAGCCACGCTCGAATTTGGCTCACGGCCTTCTTTGATGGCAGCGAAGAATTCACGGTCTTGCAACTCGATGCCGTTCATAGACACCGCCACTTTGGACACGTCGATTTTCTCTTCCTTGCCGGTGTACAGGTCGTCGTAACGGGCCAAATATGTACCCGTGTCGCCGATGTAGCGGAAGTACGTGCCCAAGGGTCCGTCGTTGTTGAACGACAAGCTCAAGGTACAAATCGCGCCGTTGGCCGCTTGCAACTGAATGCTCATGTCCATCGCAATGCCCAGTGTGGGATGGATGGGGCCTTGCACCGCATTGGCTTTGACGATGGGGCTGCCAGCTTGGTAAGCAAACAAATCCACGGTGTGTGCAGCGTGGTGCCACAGCAAGTGGTCGGTCCAGCTACGGGCTTGGCCCAACGCGTTCATGTTGGTGCGGCGGAAGAAGTAGGTTTGCACATCCATTTGTTGGATGTTGAATTCGCCTGCTTTGATTTTGTTGTGCACCCATTGGTGGCTGGGGTTGAAACGACGGGTGTGACCGCACATCGCGACCAAGCCTTTTTCTTTGGCCACGCGCACCACTTCGTCGGCGTCTTTCCAGCTGTCGGCCAATGGAATTTCCACTTGCACGTGTTTGCCAGCCTTCAAGCAAGCCAAGCTTTGTGCTGCGTGCATTTGTGTGGGGGTACACAAAATCACGGCGTCCACTTCCGGCAATGCCAAGCTGTCGGCCAAATCGGTGGTCACATGCTTGATGCCGTATTTGTCAGCGACTTCTTTTGTTTTTTCGAGATCACGGCTGATCAATGAAACGACTTCGACGCCGTCGATGTTTTTGATGCCGTCCAAGTGTTTGATGCCGAAAGCACCTGCGCCAGCCAAGGCGACTTTGATGGTTTTGCTCATGTGAATTTCCTCTTATGCGTTTTCAAGAATAGCGTGGCCCACAGCGGTGTTCGATGCGGGCACATGGTAGAAGCGATGGGCCAGCTTAGGTGCTGAGCCCACAACCTTGCCGTCTTGGATGTCAGACATCGCACCACGTGCGATGAGCCACATCACCAGCTCAATGCCTTCGCTACCCGCTTCGCGCACGTAGTCGATATGAGGCACGGCGGCACAAGCCACTGGGTCGTTGATCATCAGGTCGAGCCAGTTATTGTCCCACTCGCGGTTGATCAGGCCCGCACGCGCGCCTTGCAACTGATGGCTCATGCCACCTGTGCCCCAGATGTGCACATTGATGTCTTCGTCGTAGCTCTCAATCGCTTTGCGAATCGCTTGGCCAAGGTTGAAACAACGCTGACCACTTGGCACGGGGTACTGCACCACGTTCACCGCAAATGGAATGATGGGACAAGGCCAAGCGCCCTTCACAGGGTCTTGCTCGCCGCACATCAAGGACAGCGGCACGGTCAAGCCGTGGTCCACATCCATCTTGTTGACGATGGTCAAGTCGAAGTCTTGTTGAATGACCGACTGTGCGATGTGCGAAGCCAACTCTGGGTGGCCTTTGACTTTAGGCACAGGGCGTGCGCCATAGCCTTCGTCAGCGGGCGTGTACTCAGCCGCGGTGCCGATGGCAAACGTCGGAATCATGTCCAAGCTGAACGCGGTGGCGTGGTCGTTGTAGACCAAGAAAATCACATCTGGTTTGTTGTCCTTCATCCATTGTTTGGAGAAGTCGTAGCCAGCGAAGACGGGCTTCCAATAGTCTTCTTGTGTTTTGCCGAGGTCTAGCGCAGCGCCGATGGCGGGCACGTGAGAGGTGTAAACGGATGCGGTGATTTTTGCCATGGTTATGCTTTCTTTCCTGCTACGCGAGACTGTTGACCGGCTGCGCCTTGGGGCTGGTTCTGCGCTTGCGCATCACCGTTTTCGCCAATCACACGGTTGCCCTCAACCGAGCGCCCGCCGTGAATCATCATGTTGCGGTATTCCTCTTCGGTCATGCCGGTCATGGAGCCTGCCATTTGCTGGAAGCTCAAACCATCGGTCGCACCGATTTTGGCGAGGAAATAAATGTTGCCACCCGTGCGCATGCACCAGTTCAAATTACGGGCCAGCACGGCCTGCTTTTGCTCTTCAGTCATCGCCCACTCATCGAGATAGGCGCGCTCGTTGGCTTTGAAACGCGTGCGATTCTCCGCCTTCATGAGCGACATGCAAAACTGGTTGAGCCAATAGCCTTTGCGTGATTGCTCGGCATCAAAAATGATGGTGCCGGGAACGTCTGTGTAGGGTTTGTCGAGTGCCATTAAAAAGTCTCCTCAGGCCAGTACAGGCGCATTGGGTTGTCCACCAACAACTTACGTTGTTTTTCTTCCGTGGTCGCGATGTGCGGGATGAAGTCCACCAGCAAACCGTCATCGGGCATGTGGTCTTTGAGGTTGGGGTGCGGCCAATCGGTGCCCCAGATCACGCGGTCTGGGAACTCGTCCACGATGCGCTTGGCAAAGGGGATAACGTCTTGGTAGGCGTTTTGCTCACCGTTCAAAGCCTTGGGGCCTGAGACAGACAAACGCTCTGGGCAAGTGACCTTGCTCCACACGTTCTTGTGTTCGCGCATGAACTTCACAAACAACTCAAACTCAGGGCCATCGACAGGCTTGGTCACATCAGGGCGGCCCATGTGGTCGACCACCACGTTGGTGGGCAAAGCGGTGAAGAAGTCCCACAACTCGGGCAAGTCGACCGCTTCAAAATAAATCACCACATGCCAGCCGAAGAGTTGGATGCGTTTGGCAATTTCAAGCAATTCATCTTTGGGTGTGAAGTCGACCAAGCGCTTCACAAAGTTAAAGCGCACACCGCGCACGCCTGCGTCGTGCATAGCTTGCAACTCTTCGTCAGTCACGCTGCGCTTGACGGTGGCTACGCCACGCGCTTTGCCACCTGAGTTGACCAAGGCATCCACCATGGCGCGGTTGTCTGCACCATGGCACGTGGCTTGCACTACCACGTTGCGGGCAAAGCCCAGGTGGTCGCGCAAAGCATAGAGCTGTGCCTTGGATGCGTCGCACGGTGTGTACTTGCGCTCTGGCGCATAAGGAAACTCGTTGCCAGGGCCGAACACATGGCAATGGGCATCCACCGCACCTGCGGGCAATTTAAATTTTGGTTTGGCGGGGCCTGTATACCAGTCCATCCAGCCAGGTGTTTTTTCAAATTCCATGTCTGTCCTTTTTGTCATCAATCGGGTTGAATGTTGGCTTCGCGCACCAGCTTGGCATAACGCTGGCGTTCGGAGCGAATCAGTTGTGTGAACATCTCGGCGCTTCCTGGCACCACTTCGCCGCCCACGGCGTTCATGCGCTCGCGCACATCTTTCGTTTGCAAGGCCTTTTGCACTTCGTCGTGCAGCTTATTCACAATGGCTTTGGGCGTGGCCGCAGGCGCCACGATGCCGTACCACACCGAAGCTTCAAAACCGGGAAAGCCCGATTCGGCAATGGTGGGTACATCCGGAAAAATAGCGCTGCGGTTGGGGCTGAGGACGGCCAACACTTTGAGCTTGCCACTCTTGACGTGTGGCAACACCTCAAGCGCATTGACCGCGACCAGAGGCAACTGACCGCCAATCACATCGGTGATGGCAGGTGCGCCACCTCGGTAGGGAATGTGTTGCAAATCAATGCCCGCCGCGCGAGCGAACAGCTCAATCGCCATGTGTGGTGTGGAGCCGTTACCAGGCGTGCCAAACGCAATGCTGTTGGGCTTGCCTTTGGCAGCGTCAATCAGTTGTTTGATGTTGGCATATGGCGCGTTTGGGTTGGCCGCAATCACCACAGGCACACGGCCAATGAGCGACACCGGCACCAAATCTCGCTCTGCGTCAAACGGTGCAGGTTGGTACAGCGACATGTTCGCAGCCAAGGCATTGGCGGCCATCATCAAGGTGTAACCATCGGGCTCAGCCGTGACCACCGACTTCACGGCGATGTTGGTACCTGCGCCTGGTTTGTTTTCAACGATCACAGGCTGGCCCATGCTGTTGGAAATGCTTTGACCAATGGTGCGTGCCACTACGTCCACTGCACCACCTGCGGCGTATCCCACCACCACTTTGATGGGTTTGGAGGGGTAGCTTTGTGCGAACGAAAAAGTCACGACACAAGACGTCAACAGAATCAGGCTCAAACGTTTCAACATGGGAGTGATCCTCATAATTAATCCAAAGACACTTGGGCTTTTTTGATGATGCCGCCAAAGCGCGTTGACTCGGACTGTATGTAGGCATTCAACTGCTCGCGGTTTAAGGTGAAAGGCTCGTAGGCAAACGATGCAAACTTTTCGCGCACATCCGGCTCTGCCAAGGCTTTTTCGATGTCACGTTGAATTTTGTCCGTCACCACTTTGGGTAAGCCACGCGGTGCGGCAATGGTGGTCCAGCCGCTCACTTCAAAACCGGCAGGGCCGCCTGACTCGCCGATGGTGGGCACATTCGGGAATGCACTCACACGCTTGGGTGCAGCCACCGCCAAATATTGCAACTTGCCTGCGCGATACATGGCGCCGGCTGTGGCGTTCGAGCCCAACGCAAACGAGAGTTCACGATTGGCCACACCGGTGTAGAGCATGCTGGTTTCTTTGTAAATCACATGCTGCATGTCGGTGCCGGTGACGGACTCAAACAAAGCCGAGCCCAAATGCACAGGGTTTCCCACAGACCAAGAGCCGTAGTTCAACTGACCAGGATGCGCTTTGGCATCGGCGATGAGGTCAGACACTTTTTTGTATTTGCTGTCAGTGGCAACGGTCACAAAAAAGTAAGTTTTGAACAAAGGCGCCAAAGGTTCGAAATCGGCCTTGGCGTCATACGGCAACTTTTTAAACAGATGCGGGTATGCAGACAAATGCACGCTGTCGAGCTGAATCAAATCATGGCCATCAGTGGCCCCGCGTTTGAAAGTGTCAATGGCGATGAAGCCATTGCCACCGGGCTTGTTCTCGACCACCACAGGTTTGCCCCAGGTGCGTGACAACTTGTCCGCCACCAAACGCAACACGCCCTCAGGGCCACTGCCCACGGGAAACGGCGTGAGGATGCGTACGGGTTTGGTGGGAAAGTCTTGGGCTTGCGCGGACGATCCGCACAGCGCTAAAGCACCTAACGCACCCAACGCCAAAGCTGCAAACAGTTGGCGTTTAGACGTGTGTGTCATAGAACAAGCCTTCAAAGTCATCGATATCAATCGATGTACTTTAAGCCCGCAGCAGCCAAAGGCTCGCGCATTTTGTACATGTCGAGGCCCAAGACGCCGGAAGCCAATTTGTCGCGCTTCTCGCCTTCAAAGCTTTCACGCTTTTGTGCAGCGGCCAAAGTCTCGGCAGCACGTGCAGCAGGCACACACACCACGCCGTCGTCATCGGCCACGATGACGTCACCGGGCGTAACCAACATGCCCGCACACACCACGGGGATGTTGACCGAACCAATGGTCGCCTTGATGGTGCCTTTGCTGCTGATGGCTTTGCTCCACACAGGGAAGTTCATGCGTTGCAGCTCTTTCACATCGCGCACACCAGCGTCGATGATGAGGGCGCGTGCGCCACGTGCTTGAAATGACGTGGCCAACAAATCACCAAAGTACCCATCGGTGCACTCAGCCGTGATAGCTGCCACCACAATGTCGCCAGGTTGAATTTGCTCAGCCGCCACGTGCATCATCCAGTTGTCACCAGGGTGCAAGAGCACGGTGACAGCAGTGCCCGACACTTGCGCGCCTGGGTAGATGGGACGCATGTAAGGCTTGAGCAAGCCCACGCGGCCCATGGCTTCGTGCACGGTGGCTGAGCCCAATGCAGCCAGGCCGTCTGCTGCTGCGCGGTCTGCGCGTTTGATGTTGCGGTACACAACGCCGAGTTCGTACATATGAAATCTCCAAAAATATGAAACACCCCGTCACATGATGGGACGAATATTGGGTTAGCAGCTTTGCTTAGCGGCCTTGCGACTTGAGCTTGGTGTCCAAGCGCGAGAACACACGACGTGCGTTGCCTTCGTACACCTGATGGCGCTCGTCAGCATTGAGGTTGAGCGTGGACTCGATGTAGCGTTTGGTGTCGTCGAAGTAGTGACCGGTTTCTGGGTCGATGCCACGCACCGCACCAATCATTTCAGAAGCGAACATGATGTTCTTCACTGGAATCACTTTGGTCAGCAAGTCGATGCCTGGCTGGTGGTACACGCAGGTGTCGAAGTAAATGTTGTTCATCAAGTGCTCTGACAACAACGGCTTTTTCAGCTCTTGTGCCAAGCCACGGAAACGACCCCAGTGGTAAGGCACAGCGCCGCCGCCGTGAGGGATCAAAAACTTCAAGGTGGGGAAATCTTTGAACAAGTCGGAAGTCAAGCACTGCATGAAGGCGGTGGTGTCTGCGTTCAGGTAATGCGCGCCCGTGGTGTGGAAGCAGCCGTTGCAGCTGGTCGACACGTGAATCATGGCGGGGATGTCGTACTCGACCATCTTTTCGTAGATGGGGTACCAAGACTTGTCGCTCAATGGGGGTGATGTCCAGTGGCCACCTGATGGATCGGGGTTGAGGTTGATGCCGACGTTGCCGTACTGCTCCACGCACTTGACCAATTCAGGAATGCATGTGGCGGGGTCGACACCGGGTGATTGGGGCAACATGGCCGCAGGCACAAAGTTGTTGGGGAACAACTCAGCCACGCGGAAGCACAGCTCGTTACAAATGGCCGCCCAAGTGGATGACACTTGGAAGTCGCCAATGTGGTGCGCCATGAAACTGGCACGTGGGCTGAAGATGGTGATGTCAGAGCCGCGCTCTTTCATTTTGGCGAGTTGATTGGTCTCGATGGTCTCGCGCAACTCGTCGTCGCTGATTTTCAAATCAGACACTTTAGGCATAGACGCTGGGTCTTTGATGCCGGCAATTTGTTTATTGCGCCACTCTTCCAAAGCCTTGGGCGCTGTGGTGTAGTGACCGTGGACGTCGATGATGAGAGACATGAATACCCCTTACAGAA
The DNA here is from genome assembly GCA_947455585.1 of Comamonadaceae bacterium. Classification (GTDB taxonomy): domain Bacteria; phylum Pseudomonadota; class Gammaproteobacteria; order Burkholderiales; family Burkholderiaceae_C; genus Limnohabitans. The sequence goes on along the minus strand of CANGOY010000033.1, from coordinate 502 downwards.
TGAAATTTAAAAATTAAAGCCAGTCCATGCCCTGCTTACGCTTGACGTCTTCCACGCCAGCCGAAGCCAAGAACTGTAAAAACGATTGCACCGCTGCCACACGCGCTGCGTCGCCCGCGATGACGGCAGGAATGCCCGACGAGAACGTGGTGATGAACGCCACATCCGCAGGCAAAGTGCCCAACACATCAATGCCGGGCAAGGCGATGAGTTCGCTCAACTGTTGAAAACCCAAAGCTGCTTTGCCACTCGCCACCAACGCACCCACTGGTGTGCCAGGAGGCGGCACAACGATGCGGGCTTTCACCTCGTCGGCAATGCCCCAACGCTCGAAGAGTTTTTCAAGATACACGCCACTTGGACCGGAGGAATAGCTGAGTGTGGGGCTGGCCAACACGGCCGCTTTCACCGCAGCTTCGTGGCTCAAGTCGGGGCGTGCAGCGCCCGCTTGCACCGCGACGGCCACGGGTGAACGCACCCAGTCGCAGCGGCTGTCGGGCAT
>CANGOY010000032.1 GCA_947455585.1 Comamonadaceae bacterium | reverse complement strand
GGCGACGTCGTGCCCCAACTCGTCGTGCCCTACACCCTCGACTGCAACGACATGCGCTTTGCGCTGCCCCAAGGCTTTAGCCAAGCGGACGACTTCTTTGTGTACTTGCGCGACAGCTTTGACGCGCTGTATGCCGAGGGTGACCCAGACGGCGACAACGCCCCCAAGATGATGAGCATCGGCATGCACTGCCGCTTGCTGGGCAAGCCCGGCCGCATCGTGGCGCTGCAAAAGTTCTTAGACCACATCGCCAAACACGACCGCGTGTGGGTGGCGCGTCGCATCGACATCGCGCGCCATTGGAAGCAAGTGCATCCCTACAGCGGCAGCTGATTGATACAGCACACACCTTCAACTCGACATCACCTTTGCACCGCAGCATTTGCCAAACGCACCCGCAAACCTAAGCAGGACAACGACATGAGCCACACGCACATCACGCTGAACCAAATCAACACCCTGCCCCGCGCTGAGGCTGCGGCCTTGCTGACCGGCTTGTACGAACACTCCGATTGGATTGCCGAGCAAGCCCTAGACGCCCGCCCATTTGCATCCGCCGCCGCGCTCAAACACGCGATGGTGCAAGTGCTAGACAAAGCGCGCCGTGAACCGCAACTCGCCTTGGTGCGTGCCCACCCCGAGTTGGCAGGCAAAGCCATGGTGAGCAAAAGCCTCACCGCTGAATCGACCAACGAGCAAACCAAAGCGGGGCTGACCCACTGCAACGCGCAAGAGTTTGCGCACATCCAGCAGCTCAACACCAGCTATAACGCCAAGTTTGGTTTTCCGTTCATCTTGGCCGTGCGCGGCCCGCGTGGCTCTGGGCTCAACAAGCAGCAAATCATCAGCACCTTCGAGCGCCGCCTACACAACCACCCCGACTACGAGCTGGCTGAGTGCTTGCGCAACATCCACCGCATCGTGGAGATTCGCCTCAACGACAAACTGGGCTACGAGCCCGCACTGGGCCACGAGGTGTGGGACTGGCACGAATGGCTGGCCCAGTTCAGCGATGTTGGCGCGATGAACAAACACGCACCGCACGCTGCACGCGAAGAGCTCACCGTCACTTACCTGACCGACGCACACCTGAAATGCGCGCGAACGATTGAGCTGGGCATGAAGGCCTGCGGCTTTGATGACGTGCACATCGATGCCGTGGGCAACGTGGTGGGTGTTTACAAAGCAGCATCACACAACGCCAAAACTTTGATGACCGGCTCGCACTACGACACCGTGCGCAACGGCGGCAAGTACGACGGCCGCCTCGGCATCTTCGTGCCCATGGCCTGCGTGCGCGAGCTGGCCCGTGCGGGCCAACGCCTGCCCTTCAACCTCGAAGTGGTGGGCTTTGCCGAAGAAGAAGGCCAACGCTACAAAGCCACTTTCCTCGGCTCTGGCGCGTTGGTGGGCGACTTTAAAAATGAGTGGCTGGACCAAAAAGATGCAGACGGCATCACGATGCGCCAAGCCATGAAGCAAGCTGGCTTGAACATCAACGACATCCCCAAGCTCACACGCAACGCGGCTGAGTATGTGGGCTTTGTGGAAGTGCACATTGAACAAGGCCCTGTGCTGAACGAGCTGGACATTCCACTGGGCGTGGTCACCTCCATCAACGGCAGCGTGCGCTTTGTGGGCGAAATCGTTGGCATGGCCAGCCACGCAGGCACGACGCCGATGGACCGCCGCCGCGACGCTGCCACTGCTGTGGCCGAGCTGGCTTTGTTTGTGGAAAAACGCGCTGCAGCATTGAACGCCGTCTCTGCCGACACGGCGAAGGCGCCAACTTCAGCATGCGTTGGCACGATCGGCATGCTGACTGTGCCCAATGGCTCCATCAACGTGGTGCCCGGCCGCTGCCAATTCAGCCTTGACCTGCGCGCCACCACCAATGAGCTGCGCGACAGCCTGATGCACGATGTGCTGGCCGAACTCAAAGCCATTTGCGAACGCCGTGGCTTGCACTACACCCTCGAAGAAACCATGCGCGCCAGCGCCGCACCGAGCGACACCAAGCTGCAAGCCGCGTGGGAACACGCTGTGCAAAGTTTGGGCGTGCCCATGTTCCACCTGCCCAGCGGCGCAGGCCACGACGCGATGAAGCTGCATGAAGTCATGCCGCAAGCCATGTTGTTTGTGCGCGGCCAAAACGCCGGCATCAGCCACAACCCGCTTGAATCGACAACGAGTGACGACATACAACTGGCCGTCGACGCCTTCATGCACTTGCTGCACAACACACACGCTTAAAACCTGCGCATCACCAATAACAACCAGAGACACACCATGAGCCAAACCCAATACGCCCAACTCGACGCATGGATTGACGCGCACTTTGACGAGCAAGTGAAGTTCTTGCAAGCCTTGGTGCAAGTCCCCACCGATACCCCGCCCGGCAACAACGCCCCGCACGCTGAGCGCACCGCCGAGTTGCTGCACAGCTTTGGCTACGAAGCCGAAAAGCACGCTGTGCCAAGCGATGAAGTGAAAGCCTATGGTTTGGAAAGCATCACCAACCTCATCGTGCGCCGCAAGTTTGCCGATGGTGGCAAAACCATTGCGCTCAACGCCCACGGCGATGTGGTCCCTCCGGGCGAAGGCTGGACACACAAGCCCTACGGCGCTGAGATTGAAAACGGCGCAATGTATGGCCGCGCCACAGCGGTGAGCAAGAGCGACTTTTCTACCTTCACCTTTGCCACACGCGCACTCGAATCTTTGGGCTTACCTTTGAAAGGCGGCGTCGAACTGCACTTCACTTACGACGAAGAATTCGGCGGCGAAAAAGGCCCAGGCTGGTTGCTGTCACACGGCCTGACCAAACCCGACTTGATGATTGCTGCGGGCTTTAGCTACCAAGTGGTCACCGCCCACAACGGCTGTTTGCAAATGGAAGTCACCGTGCAAGGCGAAATGGCCCACGCCGCTATTCCCGACAGCGGCACAGACGCCCTGCAAGGCGCGGTGCACATTCTGAACGCACTGCACGCGCTCAATGAGGGGTACAAGCAAACCACCTCAAAGATCGAAGGCATCACCCACCCCTACCTCAACGTGGGCCAAATCACCGGCGGGACCAACACCAACGTGGTGCCGGGCAAGGTCGTGTTCAAGCTCGACCGCCGCATGATTCCAGAAGAGAACCCTGTTGAAGTGGAAGCGTCCATTCGCAAAACCATCGAAGACGCAGCCGCTTCGTTCAATCCACCGCGCGGTGGCAAACAGCTCAAGGTCTACATCAAACGCCTCTTGCTCGCCAAGGCCATGGTTCCGCTGGCGGGCAACAAGCCTTTGGTGGACGCCATTCAAAAACACGGCGAACTCATGTTTGGCGAGCCCATCCCTGCCGTGGGCACGCCGCTCTACACCGATGTGCGCTTGTATGTGGCGCAAGGCATTCCGGGCGTCATCTATGGCGCGGGGCCTCGCACCGTGCTGGAGAGTCACGCCAAGCGCAACGATGAGCGTGTGATGTTGGAAGACGTACGTCGGGCGACCAAAGTTGTGGCGCGCACCTTGTTGGATTTGTTGAGCTAAATCTTTTATCTCGCTCGTGAAGGGTTCGCTCCGGAGGGAGTTGCGCAGCTTGGTTACGGCGGCCTCCTCATGCTGGGGTACCAGAAATCGTCGGCCGCCGCACCCAAGCCGCACAACTGTTTTGGTTTGAAGCATTGCCAGCCGCAGTCTGTAGGCGGAGGCACTGGGCAGGTGACGATTTCTGGTACTCCAGCTGAGGAGCCTGCCCACTGCCTTCGCCTACAGCGAGCCCAGCAAAACCATACAAAAATAGGGTTTCTCCGTAAGTCGCACCAACGATATTTTGTATACAGTTTTGTATGCGATAAATCCAAAAGGACAACCAATGACGCAATCCACCCACCCTGTCGATGAACGCCTACCCACAGGCAAACTCGCCGCTCTCGGCTTACAGCACGTGCTCGTCATGTATGCGGGTGCAGTGGCTGTGCCACTCATCGTCGGCCGCGCTTTGAAGCTCAGCCCTGAACAAGTGGCCATGCTCATCTCTGCCGACTTGTTTGTGTGTGGCTTGGTCACCCTCATTCAGTCTTGGGGCGCCACCCAATGGTTTGGCATTCGCTTGCCCGTCATGATGGGCGTCACATTTGCGGCCGTCGCACCCATGGTGGCGATGGCCGGCGCAAACCCAGGCGACACGGGCGCTCAGCTCATCTTTGGCGCCATCATGGGCGCGGGTGCGATTTCGATGCTTATTGCGCCGCTGGTCAGCCGCATGTTGCGGTTCTTCCCACCCGTTGTGACAGGCACCATCATTGCGGTGATTGGCATCAGCTTGATGCGCATTGGCATCAACTGGATTTTCGGCAACCCCTTCGGCCCCACAGCCCCGTCCATCGTCAACCCAGAACACGCCAAGTGGCTAGCTGATGCAGCCGCTGCAGCCTCAGCCCCAGGCTCGACATTGCCAGCGGTACCCAAAGATTTGGCCTTGATGGCCAAGATGCCCAACCCCAAATACGCCGACCTGACCGGCGTGGGCATTGCCGCTTTGGTGTTGGCATCCATCCTCTTGATTTCCAAATTTGCCAAAGGGTTCATCGCCAACATCTCGGTGCTCTTGGGCATCATCATTGGTGGCGTCGTGGCCTCCAGCATGGGCTTGATGAACTTTGACAAAGTGGGCAAGGCCGAGTGGTTTGGCATCGTCACACCGTTCCAGTTTGGTATGCCCGTGTTTGACCCCGTGCTCATCCTCACCATGACTTTGGTGATGGTCGTGGTCATGATTGAATCCACCGGCATGTTCTTGGCCTTGGGCGAAATGACCGACCACCCTGTCGACCGCGCCGCACTCACGCGCGGTTTGCGCACCGATGGGTTGGGCACGCTCATTGGCGGCATCTTCAACACCTTCCCCTACACCAGCTTCTCGCAAAACGTAGGCCTCGTGGCTGTCACAGGCATCAAGAGCCGTTTTGTCTGCGTGGCGGGCGGCATCATCCTCATCATTTTGGGCGTCATTCCAAAGATGGCCGCCTTGGTTGAATCACTCCCAACCGTGGTGTTGGGCGGCGCGGGCTTGGTGATGTTTGGCATGGTGGCAGCCACCGGCATTCGCATCTTGGGTGGCGTGGACTTCAAGAACAACCGTTTCAACAGCTTGGTGGTGGCTATCTCGATTGGCATCGGCATGATTCCGCTGATTGCCCCCAACTTCAAACAATGGATGCCACACAACTTGCACCCGCTCATTGAGTCGGGCATCTTGCTGGCGTCTCTCTCTGCGGTGTTGTTGAACCTGTTTTTCAACGGTGTATCCGAAGATGACTCAGCCGCTGTGGCCGCGGCACGCCAAGCTGACAGCCACTAAAGCCTCAAATACCCCCATGTCCAAAGCTCCGTAAGCAGTAATACCAACGGCCCGTGCAGCACTGCTGCCGTTACACTCACTGCTCATAAATAGCAAGGCTTTCGGGACTTGCATCACAAAATTTCTCTGGAGCAAACAAAACATGGAACTACTTCAAAGCACGGACTTCTGGCTTGGCTTGCTGTTGATCACTTGGATCAACATCCTTTTGTCGGGTGACAACGCCGTGGTGATCGCACTGGCCGCTCGCGGCTTGCCGCCCGAGCAACAAAAGAAAGCCATCATGTTCGGCTCTGGCGCTGCGGTGGTGCTGCGTATTGGTTTGACAGTGATTGCGGCCAAGCTGATGGCTTTGGAATACCTGCAAATCATTGGTGGTTTGCTGCTGCTGTGGATTGGCGCACAGCTGTTGGAAGCTGAAGAAGAAGGCGAAGAAGAAGCCAGCGAGCACAGCAACTTGTTTTCTGCGATTCGCACCATCTTGATTGCCGACTTGGTGATGAGCTTGGACAACGTCATTGGCGTGGCCGCTGCCGCCAAAGGTGACGAAGTGTTGTTGATCATCGGCCTGGCCATCAGCATTCCTATGGTGATTTTCGGTAGCACCTTGATGATCAAACTCATGGACCGCTTCCCCATCATCATCACCTTGGGTGCCTGCTTGATTGGCTGGGTGGGCGGCGAGACGGTGGCCAACGACGTGGTGCTCAAAGCTTTCGGTGAAGCCAACTCTTGGTTCCACTTGGCTGCCGCCGCGACCGGTGCCGTGATTGTGTTGGTTTGGGGCAAAGTCAAATCGGCACAACACGACAAAGCAGTGGACGCCGAATAAGCCTCCACGGCTTTTAGCAAGCATGCCAAAGCCAGCCTCGTGCTGGCTTTTTTCATGCACCGTTTGAAGTAAAAAACGGCGCACCAAGCCTGTGCCGTTCACCGTCCTGGTGCATCGCTGTTTTGTATACAAACCAAAGTCGCGCACAATTTGCGCCCAATCCAACCCAAACGGCCACTTTGTGTGGGCACCTTTATTGCAAGGTCATGGGTATCTATTTTTTTATTTGCTTTCAGGGGCACGCATGTTCAAACGAATCTTCATCAAAACCACCCTCGGCTTGGCACTGGCAGCCAGTTTTGCAGGCGCTTCGGCGCAAACCACGCCCTTGAAATTTCAACTCGACTGGCGCTTTGAAGGCCCATCTGCCTTCTTCTTGGTGCCAGTGGCCAAAGGGTATTTCAAAGATGCCAAGCTCGATGTGACCGTCGATGCAGGCAACGGTTCTGGCGGTGCGGTCAACCGCGTGGCGTCTGGCGCCTACGACTTGGGCTTTGCCGACTTGGCTGCGCTGATGGAATTTCACGCCAACAACCCAGATGCGCCCAACAAGCCCGTGGCCGTGATGATGGTCTATAACAACACGCCCGCTTCGGTGATGGCGCTGAAGAAATCAGGCATCAAAACACCTTCCGACCTAGCAGGCAAAAAGCTAGGCGCGCCCGTGTTTGACGCAGGTCGTCGCGCTTTCCCGATTTTTGCCAAGGTCAACAACGTGCCAGCCGTGAATTGGGTGTCCATGGACCCACCTTTGCGCGAAACCATGTTGGTGCGCGGCGACGTGGATGCCATCACCGGTTTCACCTTCACCTCCTTGCTCAACATCGAAGCTCGTGGCGTGAAGGCTGACGACGTGGTGGTCATGCAATACCCAGACTTCGGCGTCAAGCTGTATGGCAATGCCATCATCGCGTCGCCCAAACTCATCAAAGAAAACCCAGCAGCCATCAAAGCCTTCTTGACAGCCTTTGCCAAAGGCGCGAAAGACGTGATTGCGGACCCCGCCAAAGCCATCGAAACGGTCAAGGCACGCGACGGCATCATCAACAGCGAACTCGAAACACGCCGCTTGAAACTGGCCATCGACACCGTCATCAACAGCCCAGACGCACGTGCTGAAGGCTTTGGTCAAGTCAAAGGCCCGCGCCTGAGCCTGATGGCTTCTCAAGTGTCTGATGCGTTCAACACCAAAACACGTGTGAAAGCGGACGATGTGTGGAACGGTTCTTTCTTGCCAAGCACCAAAGAACTCGACGTGTTACCCAAAGCTAAGAAGTAATCTAGGCCCTGCTGCATGACCGCTTCTGCTGAACACTTCGTCGACTTTCAAAACGTCTGGCTCGCCTACAACGATGCGTTGTTGGCGCAAAACCACTTCGCGGTGGAAGACATCAACCTGCAGGTCAAACAAGGTGAGTTCATCGCCATTGTTGGCCCCTCGGGTTGCGGCAAATCCACATTCATGAAGCTCACCACCGGTTTGAAAAAACCCAGCCGTGGCGAGATTTATGTGGATGGCCAGCCTGTGAACGGCCCACTCAAAATCAGTGGCATGGCGTTTCAATCGTCCTCGCTGCTGCCTTGGCGCACCACCCTAGACAACGTGTTGCTGCCTTTGGAAATCGTAGAGCCTTACCGCTCCAACTTCAAAGCGAAAAAAGCTGAGTACGAAGACCGTGCCATGAAACTGCTGCAAAGCGTGGGCTTAACCGGCTACGAGCGCAAGTTTCCGTGGGAGCTGTCAGGCGGCATGCAACAACGCGCCAGCATTTGTCGCGCGTTGATTCACGAGCCAAAAATGCTGTTGCTTGACGAGCCGTTTGGCGCGCTCGACGCCTTCACCCGCGAAGAGCTGTGGTGCACGCTGCGCGACTTGCATGCCGAACAAAAGTTCAACGTCATCTTGGTCACCCATGATTTGCGCGAGTCCGTCTTTTTGGCCGACACCGTGTATGTGATGAGCAAGAGCCCAGGCCGGTTTGTGGTCAAACGCGACATCGACCTGCCCCGCCCACGCGACCTCGAAGTGACTTACACGTCTGAGTTCACCCACATCGTCCACGAGCTGCGCGGCCACATTGGCGCGATGCGTAAAGACGGCACAAACCTCGGGCAGTAATCAACACCATGAATCAAAAACAACTCGAAACTTGGGCGCCCTGGGGCTTGCTCGTGGTCACCTTGCTGATTTGGCAAGCCGCGTGTTCGCTGTTCAACGTGTCTGAATTTGTCTTCCCCTCGCCCCTGCGCATTTGGGAGCAGATAGTTGAATACCGCGATGTCATTGCGGGCCACGCTTGGCGCACTTACTGGGTGACCATGGTAGGGTTTGGCCTTGCCATCGTGGTGGGCGTGCTGCTGGGCTTTGTGATTGGCAGCTCACGCTTGGCCTATGCCGCTGTGTACCCGCTCATGACCGGCTTCAACGCCTTGCCCAAAGCGGCGTTTGTGCCGATTTTGGTGGTGTGGTTTGGTATCGGCGTGGGGCCTGCCATCCTCACTGCATTTCTCATCAGCTTCTTCCCCATCATGGTGAACATCGCCACGGGTTTGGCCACATTAGAACCTGAGCTGGAAGACGTGTTGCGCGTGTTAGGCGCCAAGCGCTGGGACGTGTTGGTCAAAGTGGGCTTGCCCCGTTCTATGCCTTACTTCTTCGGCTCGCTCAAAGTGGCCATCACCTTGGCGTTTGTGGGCACCACCGTGTCTGAGATGACGGCGGCCAACGAAGGCATCGGCTATTTGCTGATTTCGGCAGGCTCGGCCATGCAAATGGGCTTGGCGTTTGCAGGCTTGGTGGTGGTGGGCGCCATGGCCATGCTCATGTACGAGTTGTTCAGCATGGTGGAAAAACACACCACAGGTTGGGCGCATCGAGGCTCACACAACCACTGATGCACAACGTCAAAGTTCATTGGCCAGCCATTGCCATTTGGTTCGTGGCTTGGGGGCTTTTATTTGCACTGGATGGCACCTTCAACTTAGCCAACCTCGCTTTGTTGCTGGTGCTCGCTAGCGCAGTGGCTGGCGTGTTTTTATCCACCACGGCCTCGCTGTTGTGCAGCACGTCTTCTGTGCTGCTGTTCAACTGGTTTTTTGTCGAACCCCGCTACACCTTCAATGTGCATTTGCATCAAGATGTGCTGCTGCTCATCACCATGCTTGGGGTCAGCACTGTGGTGAGTTACCTGATGTCTAGGCTGCGTGCGGCAGCAGAACTTGAAACTCAGCATGCACACACCGCAGAACACATGCGTCAATGGAGCGATTCGCTGCGCGCGGCAACTGACGCGTCAGCCAGAGCCAAGCTGCTGCAAACCTTGGTGATGCACAAAACCAAAAGTCAAGTTGCCGTCCTACTCCGAGAACCCAAACTTTTACTCGGTAGCGCCGATACACACGACGAGCAAGGGCTATTGGCGTGCGTGCAGCAATGTGCAGCGCTCGGCCCCGGTACTGGGCGACATGAAAACCAGACCACCTTGTTTCTCCCCATTCGCGGTCATGCGCGGGCCTTTGGTGCAATTGCCTTTCACCCGCACACATCGCAAAACAACAGTGCGTGGCATCAGCAGCAACTGCAACAGGCCTGCGACTTGTTGGGATTGGAAATGGAGCGCGAGCATAGTTTGCAACTCGTACAGCAGGCTAATCAAGACGCCCAAAGTCAAAGCTTGCGCAACACCTTGCTCACCTCTATCTCGCATGACTACCGCACACCGCTCGCCAACTTGATGGGTGCCGCCTCGGTCATTCATAACCAAGCAGCGCGTTTGAGCACCGACAAAATTTCAGGTCTCGCCCAAACTGTATTAGACGAAGCGCAGCACCTCAATCGCATGACCACCAACACTTTGCAGCTCGCGAGATTGGATGCCGCGCCTTTGCAAATTAAAAAAGACTGGGAGTCGTTGCAAGAAATCTTGGGCTCGGTCCTGGCCAAAGCACGTCAGCGTCATACGCAGCGGCTCATCAATGTGGCTGTGCCCGAGGGCTTGCCTCTGATTTATTGCGATGCGATTTTGCTGGTGCAGCTGTTTGACAACCTGATTGAAAACGCCACCAAGTACAGCCCAGACGACACACCCATCGACATCCAAGTACACGCACAGCCAAACACATTAGAGGTGCGTGTGATGGACCAAGGCGCAGGCGTTGCCGATGCGTGGAAAGACAAAGTGTTTCAAGCCTTCGAGCGCGTACATGCCGATGCCGCACAAGCAGATGCGACGGATGCCACGCAATTGCGCCGAGGCATGGGCGTGGGCTTGGCAGTGTGCAAAGCCATTGCCAAAGTGCATGACGCACGCCTGTGGGTGGAAGACCGCGAACCACATGGCGCGGTGATGTGTTTGCAACTGCCTGTGTTGTCGCAACCCTATATGACGATGGAGACTTAACGCACATGGCCCTCAAAGTATTGCTGGTGGAAGACGACCGAAATTTACGCCAAACACTGCGCGATGCACTGAGCGTGGAAGGCTACGAGGTGGTCGCCAGCGGCAGCTCGGCGGATGCCAGTGCGGTGCTGCGTCACGCCATGGCATCAGACAGCCCCTTGGATTTGTTGGTACTCGATTTGGGCCTGCCCGATGGCGATGGTGGCGACTTGCTGCGCAGCGTGCGTGCGCAATATGCGCTGCCCATCCTTATTATTTCGGCGCGCCATGACGACGCCAACAAAGTGGCATTGCTCGATGCAGGCGCGGATGATTATTTGGTGAAGCCTTTCAGCATCAGCGAATTGTTAGCGCGCATGCGTGTCACGCTGCGCCACCGTGGCACAGTGGTGTTGGCCCCGCAAACCCAATACAACTGTGGCACTTTAGACATTGACCTAGCCAAGCACACAGTGCTTAAAGCGGGCGAGGCCGTGCACCTCACGCCTACCGAGTTCAAACTGTTGGCGCGCTTGGTGCGCCAAGCGGGACAAGTGGTGACGCACCGACAACTGCTGGTGGATGTGTGGGGCGCTGAGCATGTGGACCAAACCCAATACCTGCGCCTCTACATGGGCCAGCTGCGCGCCAAGCTAGAAGCCAACCCGACCGAGCCCACGTTGTTGTTGACCGAGCCCGGTGTGGGCTACCGTTTAGCCGAATAGTTCACATCTGCGCGCGTATAGGCTGACACTTATGCTTTCCTAACGCCAATGCTGGCAACCTAGGGGCACTTGAATAGGAGTGCTCATGTCAGCAACAGATTTAGACAACCCCTCGGCGCACATCAAGCGCCAGTCAACCGCCGCGTTGACCTTGGGCGCCATTGGCGTGGTGTACGGCGATATCGGTACCAGTCCGCTGTACACAGTGAAAGAGGTGTTCTTGCCCGCAACAGGCGTGGCACTCACACCTGAGAACTTGATTGGTGCGGTGTCCGCCATTTTTTGGGCGTTGATGCTCATCGTCACGCTGAAGTATGTAATTTTGATTTTGCGTGCCGACAACCGCGGTGAAGGCGGGGCCTTGGCCCTCACCGCGTTGGCCGCCAATGCCGTGAAGCACAAGCCACGGTTACGCCACTTCTTGTTGTTGCTGGGACTTTTTGGCGCCACCTTGTTTTACGGTGACAGTGTCATCACACCCGCCATTTCGGTGTTGGGCGCTGTGGAAGGCTTAGAAGTCGTGACGCCTTTGCTGCAACCGTATGTGGTGCCGATTGCTTTGGCCGTCTTGGTGCTGTTGTTTTTCATGCAGCGCTGGGGCACCAACTTTGTGGGCAAGTTTTTTGGCCCCATCATCGTGGTCTGGTTTCTCATTCTTGGCCTCACAGGCATTGAGCAAATTGTGCAAACGCCAGAGATTTTGGCGGCCATGAACCCACTGCACGGCATCAACTTTTTGTTGGACCGCGGCCCGTTTGTGTTGGCGGCCGTCGGCGCGATTGTATTGGCGCTCACCGGTGCTGAAGCCTTGTATGCCGACATGGGCCACTTTGGCCGCAAGCCCATTCAAATTGCATGGATGGGTTTGGTCATGCCGAGCTTGGCACTCCACTACATGGGCCAAGGCGCGTTGCTGATGCACGACGCCACCGCCATTGAAAACCCCTTCTTTCGCATGTTCTCTGAAGAGTGGCTGATTCCTGCGGTGCTGCTGGCCACCGTGGCCGCCATCATTGCGTCGCAAGCCGTGATTTCGGGCGCGTACTCGATGACCAAGCAGGCCATTTTGTTGGGCTTCTTGCCACGCATGGACATCAAATACACCTCCGAGCAAGAGGTGGGGCAAATCTACATGCCTGGCGTGAACTGGATTTTGTTGGCCGGTGTGGTGCTGGCGGTGTTGGCGTTTAGAAGTTCCTCTGCTTTGGCGGGTGCCTACGGCATTGCGGTGACGCTGACCATGGTCATCACCACCATCATGACTTTCTTTGTGGTGCACGATGCCTGGAAGATGCCCAAACCTTTGGCCATCGGTGCCACCCTGTTTTTCCTCAGTATCGACTCGTTCTTGTTTGCAGGCTGCATCATCAAATTCTTTGATGGTGGTTGGTTGCCACTCGCCATGGGCTTGACCTTGTACTTGGTGATGACCACTTGGTCACGTGGCCGTGAGCTGGTGGT
>CANGOY010000031.1 GCA_947455585.1 Comamonadaceae bacterium | reverse complement strand
GACAGATGACACACGTAATGCGGCATACGTTCGCAAGCCACTTCATGATGAATGGCGGCAACATATTGGCACTACAAAAACTGTTAGGGCATCAAAGCCTAACCATGACCATGAGATATGCGCACTTGTCGCCTGATCATTTAGCTGAAGCACGAAAGCTAAATCCACTTGCATCATTAGATTTGTAAAGGCAGTTCCCTAACATTAGACCGTTTAACCAAAGCCTAAGACACAAACTCAGTTCAAGTCAAAAGCCTGACACCAGTTGTCTTGGTGGCTTTACGATCAAACGTCCAAAATGGCAAAGATTGAACCTTACGGGAGATAGCTAGGTGTAGATATTCCCCAAAGTCAGCGTTACCATCTTCAAAATCAGACAGTGCTTGTTCTACGGCATCCTCCGACTCGAAACTGAACTCCACCATCGTCAGCAATGCCGAGAGCGTTTCAATGAGCTGAGCCTTAGTCTGACTTAACTTTGAGCGCAACACCCATTCCAACTCAAGCACTACAGTAATCGGCACAAAGAGAAGCTCGCCTTTTTTTGCATGCCTTGCCATCAGCCTGTCTACGGCCTGAGCTTGGGCCACATCATCTTGGGTCACTAGACGGACCAACACATTCGTATCAACAGATCCGGCGAGCATCAAGGCCGCATCTCCTCAACTAAAAGCCGCTTGCCCTTTGGAACTTTAACGATGCCCTTTATGTCAGCAGCCGTCTTGTTTTTTACGCGGACAAATAGCCGACCGTTCGAGAGTACATGCCAAACCAAACGTGTGCCTGGCACTCCTCCAATAGTTTGCCTAATATCAGCCGGAACTGTTGTCTGACCTTTTGCTGTGATAGTTGATTCAGTCATAGATTCACCTTACGTTTTCTGAATTGTAAGGTTGAAGTGATGATTACACAACAATTAGCAACATTCAAAGCAGAGTAAGAATAGCCGCTTGGTTTAATGCGAAAGAATAAATCCACTAGCAACGCTGGATTTTGGTTGACACTTGAAATAAAAAAGGACTTACGATCACTCGTAAGTCCTTGATTTATATGGAGGCGCGACCCAGAGTCGAACTGGGCTAAACGGATTTGCAATCCGCCTCCAACTACCGCATTATGCGTGCATTTTCTTACAAAACAACAAGTTAAACGCGTTAGGCACGCATTAAATACTGGGAAAATTGCATTAGCGTGGACGATTTGTGGACACTTTGAATGTCTAAATACATTCTCACTCACCTCGCTGTTAGCCTTTCCTGCTTTATCAGGGAACTGTCACCCCAAGGCCGAAATACGTAGTATCAGTAGCCGTTCCATTGTTATCAATAAATGCGCCCAGATTACCAAGTAAGGGCAACACAAAGCTGTCAACCGCAGCAACACCGTTATAGGTTAGTGCTGGGCGTTTACGAAAACCTGTTGAAGGTGTGTTGATGATGAAGGTGTCGACCCAATCAACTGCAACACCGTTATGGGTCAAGTAGCTTCTTTTGTATGAGTTTGGCGCGCACCGCCATAATGAATTCACTATTGATGAGAGCAAAACGCTATGACAAGTTCGCCCCACGGAATCCATCTTATTTCAGCTAACGAATTGCGCCTGACGCTTCAACCGGCCGCACTCGGCTTTGGCGACACTTCTGAATTGGTATCGCAACCCCTGCCTTGGATCGGTCAAGAGCGCGCACAAACCGCGGCACGCTTTGGCTTGGAAATGGAACAAGCCAACTACAACTTGTTTGTCATAGGCGAGGAAGGCAGTGGCCGTTCCACCCTGCTGCAGCACATGATGCATAGCGTGGCCGCCACACGCCCCGTGCCCCCTGACCTGTGTTACTTGCACAACTTCGACAAACCCGAACACCCACATGCTGTTCACATCCCTGCCGGAGAAGGGCAAAAGCTGCGCCTGCACATGGCACAGCTCACCAAAACACTACTGGCCGACATTCCCAAACGCTTGACCGCCCAAGACTTCAAAGTCGAGAGCGACCACATCGAGAAAACCTACAAACAAGAAGAAGACCGCGCTTACGCCGTACTTGATGCGTTTGCAGAAGCCCGCAGCTTTTCATTGTTCAGAGAAGGCGGCCATTTGGTATTCACCCTGCGCGATGAAAAAGGCATGCCCCTCACCGAAGCAGAAGCCTTGGCTTTGAACAAAGAACGTCGCACTGCCATCGATCAAGCAGAGAACGAACTGCGTGCGGAGATTGCCAACTTTCTAGACAAAACCCGCCCCATTGACCGTGTGAAAAATGAAGGCTTAGCAGCCCTGCGTCGCCAAACCATCAAGCCCTTGCTTATGCAAGAGTTGGTGAACATCCAACAAGCCCTTGCCAAACCCACTCAAGACAACCCAAAGCTAGCCCACTACTTTGCAAAAGTCATGGATGATGTGCTAGCGCACATCGAGTTGTTTGAACCCCACGACGACGCTGAAGATGAAGAAGATACGCGCCTTGAGGCCCTCAACACCTTGTTGATGCGCTACCGCATCAACGTCGCAGTGGACAACCACGACACCAAAGGCGCCCCTGTGGTTGTGGAAGACAACCCCATGTTTCGTACCTTGTTTGGCAGCGTGGAGTACCAAACCGAAGACGATGTGCTGATGACCGACTTCTCACGCATCCGTGCGGGAAACTTGCTCAAAGCGCATGGCGGCTTTTTGATGTTGCATGTGTGCGACCTGCTCACCGACCCCTTGGTGTGGGAAAAACTCTCTCGCTTCTTGCGCAGCGGCCGCTTGCAAATTGAAGAAGCCGGTGTGCACCCATCGCCCATTGCGTCGATTGCCTTAGAACCAGAAGCTGTGCAGCTAAGCGTGAAGATCGTCCTGATCGGAAACATGGAGGAATACTACGCACTACAAGAACTCGCGCCCGAATTTTTCCGCCGCTTCATGTGCAAAGTCGAATTTGCAGAAAGCCTACCTGCAAGCCCCGACACGCATCGGGCCTCAGCCATCTTTGTGGCCCACTGTTGCCAGCGCCTCGGTCTGCCGCACTTCTACGCAGCTGCAGTGGCCCGCTTGATTGAGTGCACGCACCGCGAAGTGGATGACCAAACACGCCAAAGCGCCTTGTTCTCGCACACCGAATCTTTGGTCATTGAAAGTGCCAGCCAAGCCCATCAACGTGGCACAGCGTGTGTGGAGGCTTCAGATGTGGATGCCGCCATTCACGCACGTGCCGAACGCAATGGCTACACCGAGCAGCGCTTGCACGAATCCATCACCGACGGCGAACGCCTCATAACTGTCCAAGGTGCGCAAATAGGTCAACTCAATGGCTTGACTGTGATTGAGTTGGGTGATCACGCCTTTGGCTTTCCCGTGCGCGTCACCGCGCGAACCTATGCGGGTAACCAAGGCTTGGTCAACATCGAGCGCGAAGTCAAGTTATCTGGCCCCATCCACGACAAAGGCGTGCTAATCTTGCATAGCTATTTGTCGGCCTTGTTTTCACATATCGCGCCCTTAGCTTTCAATGCCTCGGTGGTGTTCGAGCAAGAGTACAGCGGCGTCGAGGGTGACTCGGCTTCCTGTGCTGAGTTATATGCACTGTTGTCGTCTCTCTCAGGCTTGCCACTTCTTCAAAACATTGCCGTCACGGGTGCAGTCAACCAAAACGGTGAAATTTTGCCCGTCGGCGGTGTGAACGAAAAAATTGAAGGCTTCTTTCGCACCTGTCAAAATCACGGCTTGGATGGCACACAGGGGGTACTGATCCCACGCCGCAACCGCCACCACCTCATGCTCAGCCATGCAGTCGTCGATGCAGTTGCGCAAGGCCAATTTCACATCTACAGTGCAGACCACGCCAGTGAAGGTGCGGCCTTGCTCATGAGCACCCCGTTTGAAACTGTTCTGGCGTTGTCGCAAAGCGTTTTAAAAACTTTCCGTCAGTTGTGCCAAGCTACCTTGATACATCCGCCCATCACCATCTCAGCCCCAAGTTGAAGTACGTCAACGCACGCAATAAAAATTCACCGGCATGTGGTTCACGTCCTCCGGTGTACGCACAGGTCTCGTGCTTCATGTGGATTGAGCACGCGATTAACAAATGATTATTAAATTTATTGCTCTCAAGCTCCATTGTTATTTTTTAAAACTATGTTTTCAATATAGCTTTAAACAGCAAATTCTTATATGAGTTACGGCACATAAGAACGGATCAACAACAGATTTCCAAGTATCTAGGCTAAGTCGTGAGAAAGTGTTTACTTTCGAGTAAGGTGCTTTAACTTGAAAATTGACACATGCTTTTAGGGACTCTTAATGCCAATGGCTAGCATCTCTCAAGATACTCAATTCGAATCAGAACACTGGTGGACGAGCGCAACAAACGACTATTTCATCAAAGTTAAATCTGAGGGGCTTTCATCTGAAAAAGCGGTTGAACTACTTCAAAGACATGGTCCAAATACATTGTCGAATCATCTAGGACCTTCACTGATTCGACAGTTTCTCAGACGTTTCAAAAATCCCTTGGTTATTGTGTTGCTACTAGCAAGCTCTGTGTCGGCACTTACGGGTGAAGTCACAAACTTTGCCATCATCAGCGGCATTGTGTTGCTCAGCGTTAGTTTAGATTTTGTGCAAGAGTTTCGCGCAAACGCAGCAGCAGACAAACTTCGGCAATCTGTCTTAGTACGCACCACTGTCTTGCGTGACGGTCAACCCATTGAGGTTCCTGTATATGACGTAGTGCCAGGTGACTTGGTTCTACTTAAGGCAGGTAGTCTCGTTCCTGCTGATGCGTTGATTCTTCAAGCCAAAGATTTCTTCGTCAACCAATCCCTACTCACAGGTGAAGCCTACCCAGTTGAAAAACATACCGGCAAGCTGCCTGATACAGCCACCGATTTGCACGAAGCTAGCAATGCAGTATTCATGGGAACCTCTGTGATTGGCGGCAGTGCACGTGTATTGGTCATCAAGACTGGCATGCAAACTGCCATGGGCGACATTTCAGACAGCATTCAAAAGCCTTCTCCCGCCACATCGTTTGAACTAGGTACCCGACGCTTTGGCATGCTCATCATGCGATTGACCGTTATGTTGGTTCTGTTTGTCTTACTCGTAAACGCATGGTTTCAGAAACCTTGGCTCGAGTCATTCTTGTTTGCGGTGGCATTGGCCGTTGGTTTGACGCCGGAGCTGTTGCCAATGGTGGTGTCGGTCACCCTTTCACGTGGCGCAATTCGACTGGCCAAACTCCAAATGATTGTGAAGCGCCAAACTGCGATTCAAGATTTAGGCTCTATGGATGTGCTGTGCACTGACAAAACTGGCACCTTAACCGAAGCAAAGATTCGCCTTGAACGTCACTTAGACCTGAGCGGCCAAACCAGCTCGCGTGTTTTAGAGCTAGCGTATATCAATAGTTTTTTTGGAACTGGCGTTAAGAGCCCGCTGGATGAAGCAATTCTGAACCATCAGAACATTGAAATGGGCAAATGGATAAAAATCGATGAAATACCCTTTGACTTTGAACGTCGTTGCGCCACGGTCTTAGTCGACAACGGTACACAAAGATGGCTGATCGCTAAAGGGGCGGCAGAAGACATGGTGCAACTGTGCACCAAGGTTGAAATCAACAACGCTCTAGATATCTCGCAACAAGAATTAAACGAAGAAAATTCACAAACAATTCGCGAGTGTTATCACGCCTTAGAAAGTGATGGCCTGCGCGTTCTGGGCGTAGCGTGGCGAGAGGTATCGCGGGACCATCAAGTCGCTGTGATCAACGACGTATCAGGTTTGGTGCTGGCAGGCTTCGCCGCATTTCTTGACCCGCCTAAAGAAAGTGCAGCGACTGCGCTTGCCAAACTTCAACAATCAGGCGTTGCGATCAAGGTAGTCACAGGTGATAGCGATTTAGTCACACGCTATGTGTGCGCGCAATTAAATATTGAAGTGTCTGGAGTATTGACCGGCAAAGAAATAGGACAGCTAGACGACCAAGCATTACAACGTCGCGTCGAATCGGCAAACTTGTTTTGCCGCGTCAACCCAGGACAAAAGCAGCGTGTCATATTGGCACTCAAAGCCAATGGCCATGTTGTTGGCTACATGGGAGACGGCATTAACGATGCCCCTTCGCTACATTCAGCCGATGTAGGGCTTTCGGTAGATTCTGCGGTGGATGTGGCCAAAGCCGCCGCAGTCATCATGTTGTTGAATCAAGACTTGAATGTTCTGCATGCAGGCGTATTAGAGGGCCGCCGTACATTTGGCAACATCATGAAATACATCATGATGGGCACCAGTTCAAACTTTGGCAACATGTTCAGCATGGCTGGAGCTGCGCTTTTTTTACCCTTCTTACCAATGTTGCCGACTCAAATTTTGCTGAACAACATTTTGTACGACATTTCAGAAATACCCATTCCTTTGGACGAAGTCGATGCCGAAGAGACAGCAATGCCACGCGTACTCGACTTGGTTTTCATTCGCAACTTCATGCTGGTAATTGGCCCCATCAGCTCGGTGTTTGATTTCTTGACCTTCTATGTCTTGTTGGAGATATTAAAAGCTAAGGAGCAGTTGTTTCAAACAGGCTGGTTTATCGAGTCTCTGTGCACACAAGTTCTAGTGATTTTCATCATTCGTACGCGAGGAAATCCTTTCAAAAGCAGACCACATCCAATCTTGACCTTTACATCGTTGGTCATTGTCACCACCGCCATTGGGCTGCCATTGACACCACTGGGCGCCTACTTGGGTTTTGTGGCACCTCCAGCTTATTTTTATGGTATTTTGGCTGCGATGGTAATCATTTATTTAGGTGTGGTCGAAATGGTGAAGCGCATTTTCTATCACCGCTTATAGAACGGACTGGCATTTGCCCAAACTTCAAAAAAATATCAAAGCAAAGCGGCACGGAATCGTATGGTTTAACTAAAAAATTGACTGCGCCTGCTCATCTAGCGCAGTAGATGCCCAGTCTGAACAAAGATAGTGCATCCCTCTTTACTAAAAGGCTGAAGCTGTCTCATATGCGGGCTTCGTATACAAGATCCTGTAGGGTACCTGTTTGGGTGAGATTTCCTCAATCGCATCAGCGAATAATTTGGGCACAAAACCAATGTTGCACAACACCACCGCTAGCACAAAGGCGATCAGTATGTTCACGTCAAAGCACCGCGCCTCGACTTACTCGAGCAGAGCCATCACGGTGCTAACAATCTTTTGCCAATACACAATGTTCAAGGCGATGATGGAGCCCATCTGAATAGCGATGTCAAACACTTTCGCCTTGTCGTCGTCCATGCCGAGCAAAGCACCCGCCAAGATCAGAGACCCGTCGATGAAATAGGAAAAACTCCGTCTACCCCTCGACTACGCCCATCACGGCTGCATTGAGTAACAAAATAACTCCACTCAATGGACAGCAGCGAAGTCGATAAAACCTTGTTCGACATTGGTGTGGATCAGCTTCACATGCAAGAGCTCCCCCACTTCGTAGTCCGTGGTGAAGGAGGTAAGCATGCCTTCCACGGGCGGGGTGAACACGCGCACCCAAGTGCCACTCGCTGTTTTGCCCGCTACCACGGCTTCAAATACATGGCCGATATGGCCCGTCAGCATCAATGCCGCTTCTGATTTGCGCATGCGGCGCTCCACTTTACGCGCGGCGTCTTCTTGGCGGGTGCAATGCAAGGCCAAGGCTTCTAACTCGGCGGTGCTGTAAGGCACAGGTGCCTCCATCAACAAGCTTTTGATCATGCGCTGCGTCACTAAGTCGGGGTAGCGACGGTTGGGAGCGGTGGAATGGGTGTAGTCGCGTACCGACAGGCCAAAGTGACCAATGGCTTCTCTGTGGGGTTGCTCCACCACATACTCTCCTGAGCCCATGAGTTTGACGATGACCAAGGACAAATCTGGGAAGCGCAAAGGGTCGGTCTTATGCCGCTTCACCAAGAACGCCTCGAGCGCAGACGAGTCGGCGTCGGCTGGCAAGGACTCTCCGTAGGTAGCGGCTAAGGCCACAATGCGTTGCCAGCGTTCTGGCGAGCGCACCACACGGCGCAACGACGCGTGGCCGTGATCAGCCAAAAACTGTGCGGTACAGGTGTTGGCTGCGATCATGAACTCTTCAATCAGTTGGCGTGCGCGGTTTTGCACTTGCTGACGAAGGGCTACCAGGCGCTCGCCTTCAAACACTGCGTGCGGCTGCATGGTTTCAAACTCCAGCGAGCCTTGCGCGTGTCGCCGAGCCCGCAACTGCTGGGCCACGGCATCTTGCAGCTTTAACTGTTCGGCTATGCCTGTGAACGTTTCTGCAGCTTCGGGCAACACACCATCGCCTTCAATCCAATCCGACACGGCGTCGTACGCTAGTTTGGCTTTGTTGTGCACCTTCGCTCGAAACAGCTGGCTATAGATCACCTCAGCAGCTGCATTAATTACCATCTCCACCACCACCGCCAAGCGCTCCTGGTGTGGATTCAGTGAAGTGAGATCGGTGCATAAACGATCAGGCAGCATCGGAAAAATTCGAGTCGAGGTATAAACCGACGTAGTGTTACGTTTGGCATGTGCATCCAAGGCGCAATCCTTCGCAACCAGTACATCAACATCGGCCACTGCCACCCAAACTTTGGTCTGGCCATCTGGCAGCCGCTCCGCCACGGTGAGTTGATCAAGGTCATTTGAATCGTCGTTATCAATCGAACACCATGCCCATGCGGTCATATCGCGCACACGCGGATCTGCGTCTTGCCCTGCATGTGCGATGGCCTGCAACTCGTGCAAAGCAGCGGCAGGAAAGTCCGGCTCTAAGCCCCTCTCCAGCATGGCTTGACCTGCAATGAGCGACAACTCAGAACGACCAAGGATGTGTTTGATATTCATGTTCCGAATGTAGTCTGCTGCCTAAGGTGGTCTGTTCAATCTGGCGTGTAACTGCGGGCGTATCATGATTCACTATGTCATTCACCCAAAACCTGCGCGCTTACCGTACTCACATCCTCATGGCATGCATACTCTTGTGCTTGGTACTCTGGGGCGGACAACGTCTCTGGCTGGGCCCGCAAACGCCAATAGCCACGGTGGTGCAGCGCAATTTTGTACAGACCGTGGTGGCAAGCGGTCACATCGAAAGCCCACACCGTGTGGAATTGGGCGTACAGATCACGGGCACAGTTAAAGCCGTGCCAGTGAGTGAAGGCCAAGTGGTCACAGCCACGCAAACCCTGATCGAGTTGGAAGACGCCGAGTTAGTGGCTAGTGCGCGGCAAGCAGAGTTAGCAGTAGCGCAAGCTCAAGCCAAGCTGCGCCAGTTGCGAGAAGTGCAAGCACCACTGGCCGAGCAGGCTGTGAACCAAGCACAAGTCAACCAAAACGCAGCAACACGAGCTCTTCAACGCACGCAAGATTTGTTTGACAAAGGGTTCATCGGGCAAGCTGCCTTAGATGAGTCGGTCCGTGCTGCGCAGGTTATGCGCTCACAGCTGAAGGTCACACAACAACAACTCAGTAGCGCGCGTGCAGGCGGCAGTGACTTGGCGGTGGCCGAAGTAGCCCTGTCTCAAGCCCAAGCGGGCGCAGAGCTGGCACGTGCAAGACTGGGTTATGGCAAAGTACGCGCCCCCGTAGCGGGCACACTGATTGATCGTCATGTCGAGCCCGGCGATGCGGTTCAACCGGGCAAGGTGTTGATGGTGCTCTCCCCTGAAGGCGAAACACAACTGGTCGTGCAAATTGATGAGAAGCATTTGAACTTGCTAAAGCTTGGGCAAACAGCTCAGGTGTCCGCCGATGCCTACCCCGAGCAACGCTTCGCCGCCGAGCTGGTGTACATCAATCCCGGGGTGGATGCGCAACGCGGCTCGGTCGAGGTGAAGCTGCGCATCGCCCACCCCCCCGCTTACTTGCGACAGGACATGACGGTGTCGGTCGACATTGAAGTCGCTCAACGTAGCCAAGCCGTATTGGTGCCTACCGAAGCCGTGCACGATCTAGACACCCAAGCCCCTTGGGTACTTAAGGTGGTCAAGGGTCAAGCCGTGCGCACGCCCCTGCGCCTCGGACTGCGCAGCCAAGGGCTGAGTGAAGCGCTGGAGGGGCTAGCCGCAGGCGACCAAGTGCTGGCCACGGCCAGCCTTGCCGTGAATGACAAAGCCCGCGTGCGGCCAGTCTCGAGCATTGTGGCGAAATGAACGCAGACACACGCCGCCCCACCACCCCGCAGTTGCCCCGCTGGATGCCGTTTGAATGGCTGGTGGCGTTGCGTTTTTTACGCGAAGGTCGCGTACAAACGGCGTTCATCATCGGCGGCGTGGCGATTGGTGTCGGCGTGATCGTCTTCATGTCGGCGCTGCTCAGCGGCTTGCAAGCCAACTTCGTCAAACGTGTGCTGACCGGCCAAGCGCATATCCAATTGCTGCCTCCCAAGGAGGCAGCACGGGCGTTGCGCGGGGCTGACCCCTTAGTCGTTGAAGGCAGCATTGTGCAGTCCCCGCTGCAACGACTCAAAAGCATTGACCAGTGGCAAAGTTTGGCCGCGCAAATTCGTGGTTTGCCAGAGGTGAGCGTGGTCTCACCCGCAGCCAATGGTTCGGCCTTGGTGGTGCGCGGTGATACCAGCCGCGCCATCAGCGTGGTGGGCATTGAACCTGATTTGTACTTTCGAATCGTGCCCATGCCTGAAAAAATAGTGCGCGGCACCGCTCGCATCACCATCTCCGACATCTTGATCGGCACCGAGCTCGCCAGCGATTTGGGCGTCTCTGTGGGCGACAAACTGCGCGTCACCTCCGCCAACGACACTTCCAACACGCTGACGATTGCAGGCATTTTTGATTTGGGCAACAAAGGCGCCAACGCACGCACCACCTTCATGGCGCTGCGCTCCGCACAAAGTTTGCTAGGTCTTCTGGGCGGCGTGTCGACTTTGGATGTGACCGTGCATGACGTGTATGACGCGGAGTTAGTGGCGCGTCACATCACGGCGATGACTGGGGTGGAAGCCGACAGCTGGATCAAAACCAATGAGCAATTTTTCACAGCGGTCAGCGCACAAACCACCGCCAACACTGCCATTCGGGTGTTTGTCGGTTTGTCGGTAGCGTTTGGCATAGCTAGTGTGCTGGTGGTGTCGGTGGTGCAAAAGTCGCGGGAGATCGGCATCTTGCGTGCCATGGGGATCACGCGCGGACAAGTGCTACGCATCTTTTTACTCCAAGGCGGCTTACTCGGTTTTGGCGGCGCGTTGGCTGGTTCGGCGCTTGGTTCTGCCGGTTTGTTCTTTTGGCAGCAAACGCAGCGCAACCCAGATGGCTCAGTGATGTTTGCCGTCAGCTTCGAGCCCTTTATGTTCGCCATGGCCTTGTTGCTGGCTACGGCAACGGGCCTGCTCGCCTCTTTTGCCCCTGCGATGCGCGCAGCGGGACTTGACCCAGTGAGTGCTATCCGTGGATAACATCAACACCTTCACTGCACCTCTGGTGGTGCAACTGCAAGACGTGTGCAAGTCATTCAACGTGGGACATCCCAACGAAATTGAAGTGCTGCATCACATCAACTTCAGCTTGTCGCGCGGGGAGTTTTGTGCAGTCGTTGGACCCTCTGGCTCTGGCAAAAGCACGCTACTCAATATCATTGGCTTGTTGGATCGTCCCACCCAAGGTCAGTTGTCTATTGCCGGAGAAGAAACCACGTGTCTAGACGATCACGCATTCACCCGCTTGCGCGGTCATGCCATAGGTTTCGTGTTTCAGTACCACCACCTGCTCAATGCCTTCACAGCACTTGAAAATGTCATGATGCCTTTGTTGGGGGCAACGGGCTTTCCAAATGCCAGCATCGAAGCACGCGCAGCATCACTGCTCGACAGCGTAGACCTCAGTGCCTATGCCAACCAACCGTCGGGGAGCCTGTCTGGTGGACAGCAGCAACGCGTTGCGGTGGCACGCGCTTTGGCCATGAACCCCGCACTGCTGCTGGCGGATGAGCCCACAGGTAACTTAGACAGCAAAAGCGCCGATGCCGTGTTTGAGCTGCTGCGTCGCGTCAGCCGTGACCAAGGCACCACTGTCCTATTTGTGACCCATAACCCCGGGCTGGCCGGACGTTGCGACAAGACCATTCAAGTGGTAGATGGACGAGTAATCTAAGGTCCAATCTTCGCTTCTGCTTAACCTGGCCAGCAAAGCTGGCCATTAACCGAGCAGGGGAAGGGAGCGATCACCAAAACTGTGGAATAAACAGATCAAGCAAGAACAGTTTTCAGTGTTTCAATTGGTCACGATTTTCATCAGCAATTAGCACCTTGCAGAAAAAATCGAACAATTTACGTAATGCAGGAACGGAGTGTTGCCCGTCTAGAGGGCGCGGTACACGAAGCCTTTCCTGTTTTATCAGGGACCCGTGTTGATGTACTTTCGAATATTGCTTGTTGCAATAAGTGCGCTAGTTCCAATGTCACGAGTTACGAAGCCAAGACCAAGCTTGTGCCTAACAGGTTACTTGAAAGGCTAGGCAGAGAGTTCTTACGCAAACGCGGATATCACTTGCAACAAGAAGAGCTTGATCCTTCCTACTGCTATGTTCTAGAAAAAACGTTCGTCATGCTGAGATGGTATAACCACTGCCCAAAGTGCCAGACAAATAATCTAACGTTTTACCCATACATCTATTTCGACTAAACAATCATGTCCACCGTTTGACATGAATTCTGCAATTTTTAAATCGTTTGAGCAGATCATGGTTCAACCCTGCGCTGGGGGACCCAAATAGAAAAACGGGGGTGGGGGTAAGGT
>CANGOY010000030.1 GCA_947455585.1 Comamonadaceae bacterium | reverse complement strand
GGTACACCGCCAAGGTGCCGGTGGCAGGCAAGAAATTGTTGTCTGGGTTCTCCGCGCAAATGCGTGCTTCGATGGCGTGGCCGTGAATGCGTACTTCACTTTGCTGCAAAGGCAGCGGCTCGCCGCTGGCCACGCGCAATTGCCACTCCACCAAGTCAAGACCGGTGATGGCCTCGGTCACCGGATGCTCCACCTGCAAGCGCGTGTTCATCTCCATGAAGAAAAACTTCATGGACTCGGGGCTGTCATAGCCCGTTTGCTCCACGATGAATTCCACCGTGCCTGCGCCCACGTAGTTCACCGCTTTGGCAGCGGCCACGGCGGCTTCACCCATTTGCTGGCGAAGTGCCTTAGTCATGCCAGGCGCGGGCGCTTCTTCCAATACTTTTTGGTGGCGTCGTTGCACCGAGCAATCGCGCTCAAACAAATACACGCAGTTGCCGTGTGTGTCGCCAAACACTTGAATTTCAATGTGGCGTGGGCGTTGCACGTATTTCTCAATCAACACCGCGTCATCGCCAAAGCTGTTGATGGCTTCGCGTTTGCAACTGGCCAATGCATCGGCAAACTCGGCGCTGCTGTTGACCACGCGCATGCCTTTGCCGCCACCGCCTGCGCTGGCTTTGATGAGCGCGGGGTAGCCAATGCGGTCGGCTTCGCGTTGCAGCAACGCGGGGTCTTGGTCTGCCGCGTGGTAGCCGGGCACCAAGGGCACGCCTGCTTTTTCCATCAGCTGTTTGGATTCGGCTTTCAAGCCCATCGCCAGAATGGCAGAGGCTGGCGGGCCAATGAACACGAGGCCTGCCGCGGCACACGCCTTAGCAAAATCTTCGTTCTCGCTCAAGAAACCGTAGCCTGGATGCACCGCTTGTGCGCCCGTGTCTTTGGCCGCTTGCAAGATGCGCTCCCAGCGCAAGTAGCTGTCCTTGGGGGCTCGGCCACCGATGTGCACGGCTTCGTCGCAGACCTGCACATGCTTGGCTTGTGCGTCGGCGTCCGAATACACAGCCACGGTTTTGATGCCCATACGGCGGGCAGTGGCGGCAACGCGACAAGCGATTTCGCCACGGTTGGCGATGAGGATTTTTTTAAACATGACGGTGTGTCTTTCTAAATTCAAGGCAAGGCGTGAAATTGCAAAGGGTCAAGCGACGTAGGTCACGTCAAAGTAGCCAGTTGGGCTTGCGTTTTTGCAAGAACGACTGCACGCCCTCTTTGCCTTCCGCGCTGGAACGAATATCAGCAATACCTGCCACGGTGTGCGCCACCAAGACGTCGTCAATCTCACGCTCGGCCACGTCCTGCACCAAGCGTTTGCAGGCGCGCACAGCGTTGGGGCTGGCACTGACCAAAGCGCTGGTCAGCTCGGCCACTTTGGCGTCCAGCGCATCAGCGGCGACGACCTCGTGCACCAAGCCAATGCGATGCGCCTCTGCCGCGCTGAAACGCTCGGCCGTTAAAAAGTAGCGATGCGACGCACGCGCACCCATGGCGCGAATCACGTACGGGCTGATGGTGGCGGGGATGAGCCCTAGCTTCACCTCGCTTAAGCAGTAGGTCGCTGTGTCCACGCTCACCGCTATGTCGCACGCAGCGACCAAGCCCACGCCGCCGGCAAACACATCTCCTTGCACGCGGGCGATGGTTGGCTTGGGGCATTCGTAAATCGCACGCAGCATGGCGGCGAGTTGGCCCGCGTCGGCGAGGTTTTCGTCGCGCGTGTAGTCGGCCATGCGGCGCATCCAGTTCAGGTCGGCGCCTGCGCAAAATGCGGGGCCTTCTGCGGCGAGCACTACGCAGCGCACATCGGCGGCTTGGCCTGCTTCTGTGAATGCGTTTTTCAATTCCGCAATCACTTCGTCGTTGAAGGCGTTGCGCACGTCGGGGCGGCTGAGGGTAATGGTGCAAACGGCATCTTGATTGGTAATGGTGAGAGCGCTCATATCAATCCCCCATCACATGCGGAACAAACCAAACTTGGTCTCTGGAATGGGTGCGTTCAGAGAAGCACTCAAACCCAAAGCCAGCACGCGGCGGGTGTCTGCGGGGTCAATCACACCGTCGTCCCAGAGGCGTGCTGTGGCGAAGTAAGGGTGGCCTTGCTCTTCGTACTGTTGGCGAATCGGGTCTTTGAAAGCTTGTTCTTCTTCGGCGCCCCATTGGCCGCCTTTGCCCTCAATGCCATCGCGCTTGACGGTGGCCAATACGCTGGCCGCTTGCTCGCCGCCCATGACCGAGATGCGTGCGTTCGGCCACATCCACAAAAAGCGTGGGCTGAAAGCGCGGCCGCACATGCCGTAGTTGCCTGCACCAAAACTGCCGCCGATGATGACGGTGAACTTAGGCACAGCAGCGGTGGCCACGGCCGTGACCATCTTCGCGCCGTTGCGTGCAATGCCTTCGTTTTCGTACTTGCGGCCCACCATGAAGCCGGTGATGTTTTGCAAAAACACGAGCGGGATTTTGCGTTGGCAGCACAACTCGATGAAGTGCGTGCCTTTCAAGGCCGACTCGCTGAACAAGATGCCGTTGTTGGCAATGATGCCCACGGGCATGCCTTCGATGCGCGCAAAGCCGCACACCAAGGTCGTTCCAAAACGTGCTTTGAATTCGTCAAACTCTGACACATCCACGATGCGCGCAATGATTTCGCGCACATCAAAGGGCTTACGCGTGTCGGTGGGGATGACGCCATACAACTCTTGTGCGTCGTACTTCGGTGGCACAGGCACGTGCGTGGCAATGTTGGGTTGCTTTTGCGCGTTGAGGCTTTTCACGCATTGGCGTGCCAACGCCAACGCATGCACATCGTTTTGCGCCAAGTGGTCGGCCACACCTGATAGACGGGTGTGCACATCGCCACCGCCTAGGTCTTCAGCCGTCACCACTTCGCCAGTTGCGGCCTTCACCAAAGGTGGGCCACCCAAGAAGATGGTGCCTTGGTTTTTCACGATGATGGTTTCATCGCTCATGGCCGGCACATACGCGCCGCCTGCCGTGCAACTGCCCATCACCACCGCGATTTGCGCGAGGCCTTGAGCGCTCATGTTGGCTTGATTGAAGAAGATGCGGCCAAAGTGGTCACGGTCGGGGAAAACCTCGTCTTGGTTGGGCAAGTTGGCGCCGCCCGAGTCCACCAAGTAAATACAAGGCAAGTTGTTTTGCTGCGCAATTTCTTGCGCACGCAAATGCTTCTTCACCGTGAGCGGGTAGTAGGTGCCGCCTTTCACCGTGGCGTCATTGCACACCACCATGCAGTCCACCCCACTGACGCGGCCGATACCCACAATCAAGCCTGCGCAAGGCGCGTCGTTGTTGTACATATTGAGTGCGGCGAGTGGCGCCACTTCTAAAAATGGCGTGCCGGGGTCAAGCAACATTTGCACGCGGTCACGGGGTAGCAGCTTGCCGCGCGCCGTGTGTTTCGCGCGTGCAGCCTCGCCGCCACCAACGGCGATTTTTTCGAGATGGGCTTTGAGGTCGTCCACCACCGTGCGCATGGCAGCGGCGTTGGCCGCGAAATCGGCAGAGCGTGGGTTGAGCTGGGAATGCAAAACAGTCATCGTGTTTTTCCTATTACGGCGTTGTGACCCAAGCTTAGGCCGTTTGCCGCCACGCCATGCGTCAGATGGGTTGCAAATCCTGCCACAATGAGGCTTCTTATGGTTAGTCCCAAGCCCACACCTGAACAACCGCCAGAGCAAGGCCGCGCCGAGACGCCGATTGCTTTTATTCAAGGGATAGCCAAGGCCTACACACAGCGGGGTTTGCGCGTGGAAGACGCGTTGAAAAAGGCACAAATCGAGCCAAAACTCCTCAAGAAAAACAACGCACGCGTGACCGCCATGCAAATGGAGCTGATGTCGGGCATCGCCATGCAAGAGCTGGACGACGAAGGTTTGGGTTGGTTCAGCCGCCGCTTGCCGTGGGGCAGCTATGGCATGTTGGTGCGCGCCTCGCTCACCTCACCCACTTTGGGTGTGGCACTGGCACGCTGGTGTCGTCACCACGGCTTGTTGACCGACGACATTCGCCTGTCGCTCAATGGAAGCAACGGCATCGCCACCTTGCAACTCGACGAGGTGCGTGAGCTTGGCGTGTTTCAAGAGTTTTGCGTGGTGTCAGTGCTGCGCAATGCGCTGGGCGTGGCATGTTGGCTAACCGATTCACGCATCCCACTAGCCGCCACGCACTTGCGTTTTGCGCCGCCCGCGCATGTCGACAGTTACCGCGTGTTGTTTGATGGCACCACGCATTTCAACGCACCCACACACTGCTTGCAATTTGACGAAGGCTACCTCGACCTGCCCGTGCGCCGAGACGAAGCCGCGTTGCAGCAGATGTTGCAACGCGCCCTGCTGCTGACTGTGCGTCCCTATCGACGTGACCGCTTGTTGGTAGAGAAGGTGCGCCAAACCTTGGCCCAACACCCCGAGCACAGCCGCAATGCCGACGACTTAGCCGCGTGGCTGAACATGTCGGCCCGCACCTTGCACCGGCAACTGCAAGAAGAAGGCGCGAGCTTGCAACAACTCAAAGACAGCGTGCGGGAGCAACGTGCACGCGAACTGCTTTTACGCTCGGGTAAAGCGCTGAAGCAAATTGCAACCGAGGTGGGTTTCTCGAATGAAAAGAGTTTCATTCGCGCATTCAAAACATGGACAGGACAAGCGCCTGAAGCTTTTCGGCAAAGCGCTTAAGCGCGTCGCCTAGCGGTTCACTTCAGAGGCGCAAGTCGTTCATGTGTGCAAACACATGTTGGGCACCCGCCTGCACCAGCACGTCAATAGGCGCGAGGGGTGGCGCATAAGCCCACACCGTTGAACCAGCCGCGACACCAGCGGTAATGCCCACGGGTGTGTCTTCCACCACCAAGCAGCGAGCTGGGTCCACTTGCAAATGCGCCGCAGCAGCCAAGTACACATCAGGATGCGGTTTGCTGCGCGGCATTTCATGGCCGCTGAAAATGCGGCCTTCAAAAAACTGTGCCAAATCCACACGCTGCAACATCATCTCGACCTTGTAGCGGTCTGCACCAGAAGCTACCGCAATGCGACCTTCGCAACGTTCATACACATGACGCACGGCATCGTGAATGCCGTCGATGGCGGTGATGTCATTCTCTAAACGAATGTTGCGACGGCGGTAGAACTCGTCCATGAACGCGTCGGTAAGGGGCTTGCCTGTGTGACGTTCAATCAGGTCGGCGCGGCTGCGCACGGTGTGGCCCACAAAGTGCACCATGCATTCGGCCAAGCTTAAGTGCCAGCCGTTCTCATCCAGCATATCGCGCAAGGCGCCACAGGTGATGGCTTCGCTGTCGACCAGCACGCCATCGCAATCAAACAAAACAGCATCAAATGTCATGCGGGAATTATCCGCGTTGGTCACCGTCTACATAAAACCAGCGACCAGCTTCGTGCACAAATCGGCTTCGCTCGTGCAAGCGCACAGCGGCACCTGCCACACGGTAACGCGCGACAAACTCAACCTCGGCCGTGTCAGCGCCTGTGACTGTGTGCTCGCGCACCGCCAGCCCTAGCCACTTCGCACCTGCATCCAAGTCAAGCGATGCGGGACGTGTGCGGCTGTGCCATGTGGCCAGCAAGTAATCCGCACGCGCCAACACAAACGCGGTGTAACGCGAACGCATCAAATGTTCGGCATCGGGCACTGGCGTGGCGACGAAATGCTCAACAAAGCGTCCGCAACAATCGGCATAGGCCACGGCGCGCTTCTTGGCGTCCACTCGCCCACAAGGGCAATCTTGTGCGGTCATCAAGCCAACGCGCGTTGGATGATGATTTTTTGCACGTCGCTGGTGCCTTCGTAAATTTGGCAGACGCGCACGTCGCGGTAGATGCGCTCGACAGGGAAGTCATTCACCACGCCGTAGCCGCCCAAGGTTTGAATGGCCACGCTGCACACTTGCTCTGCCGTTTCACTGGCAAAGAGTTTGGCCATGGCCGCTTCTTTCAAACAAGGCAAGCCTGCATCGCGCAAAGCAGCGGCGTGGTACATGAGCTGACGTGCAGCTTCGAGCTGCGTGGCGCAATCGGCCAAACGAAACCCCACCGCTTGGTGGTTGAAGATGGCCGTGCCAAAGCTCACACGTTCTTTGCTGTAGTGCAGAGCCGCCTCAAAAGCGCTGCGAGCCATGCCAATGCTTTGCGCGGCGATGCCGATACGGCCGCCCTCTAAAGCAGACAAGGCAATTTTGTAGCCCTCGCCTTCCGCGCCAATCAAGTTCTCGGCTGGGATGCGGCAGTTGTCGAAGTTGATTTGCGCGGTGTCGCTGCTGTGCTGGCCCAGCTTGTCTTCCAAACGCGCCACTTGGTAGCCTGGTGCACTGGTGGGCACGATGAAAGCACTCATGCCTTTTTTGCCTGCGCCTTTGTCGGTCACGGCAATGACGATGGCCACATGGCCGTTTTTACCGCTGGTGATGAATTGCTTCACGCCGTTGATGACGTACTCATCGCCTTCTTTGGTGGCGGTGGTGCGCAGCGCGGATGCATCAGAACCCACATGTGGCTCGGTCAAACAGAATGCGCCGAGCATATTGCCCTGCGCTAATTCAATCAGCCATTGTTTCTTTTGCGCGTCGTTGCCATAGCGCATAAGGATGGCGTTGACGGGGCAGTTGGTCACGCTGATGGCTGTGCTGGTGCCACCATCGCCTGCGGCGATTTCTTCTAAAACAATCGCGAGCGTGGTGTAGTCCAAGCCTGCACCTCCCAAGTCTTCGGGCACGCAAATGCCATAGGCACCGAGTGCGGCCAAACCTTTGTGCACCTCGTGCGGGAAGGTGTGTTCTTTGTCCCACTTGGCGGCATTGGGCCACAGCTCTTGCTGGGCAAAGTCGCGCACCGCATCGCGAATCATGGTTTGGTCAGGCGTGAGCAACATGGCGCGTCCTTAAATAATTTCTAGGGCAACCGCCGTGCCTTCGCCGCCACCGATACACAAAGTGGCCAAACCTTTTTTCAGGCCGCGTGCTTTGAGTGCATGAATGAGCGTGACCATGATGCGCGCACCCGATGCGCCGATGGGGTGACCCAAAGCACAGGCGCCACCGTTGACGTTGACGATGTCGTGCGACACATTGAGCTCTTTCATCAAGGCCATGGGCACGACTGCGAATGCTTCGTTGACTTCCCACAGGTCCACGTCTTCCACCTTCCAGCCGGCTTTGGCCAAGGCTTTTTGTGTGGCGCCGACGGGTGCAGTGGCAAACCATTCAGGTTCTTGCGCGTGCGTGGCGTGGCTGACGATGCGTGCCAAGGGCTTGCATCCCAACTTCTTGGCTGTGCTCTCACGCATCAACACCATGGCGGCGCCGCCGTCGTTGATGGACGAGCTGGAGGCCGCGGTGATGGTGCCGTCTTTTTTGAACGCAGGCTTGAGTGACGTGATTTTGTCGAGCTTGATTTTTCCTGGGCCTTCGTCGATGGACACCATGGTTTCGCCTGCGCGGGTCTTCACCGTCACGGGTGTGATTTCTGTGGCGAATGCACCGCTCTCGGTGGCGGCCTTAGCACGTTGGACACTGGCTGTAGCAAATGCATCTTGCTCGGCGCGTGTAAAGCTGTACTTAGCTGCGCAGTCTTCACCAAAGGTGCCCATACTGCGGCCTGGCTCGTAAGCGTCCTCCAAACCGTCGAGCATCATGTGGTCGAAGATGCGGTCGTGGCCAATGCGGTAGCCGCCACGTCCTTTGAGCATGAGGTAGGGCGCATTGGTCATGCTCTCCATGCCGCCGGCCACCAGCACATCGTGCGTCCCCGCAATCAACATGTCATGCGCAAACATCGCCGCGCGCATGCCTGAGCCGCACATCTTGGACAGCGTGACCGCGCCCGCGCTCTTGGGCAAGCCGCCCTTGAACGCCGCTTGGCGTGCAGGCGCTTGGCCTTGACCAGCCATCAAACAGTTGCCAAACAAAACTTCGGTCACCAACTCTGGGTTGATGCCGGCACGCTCAACCGCGGCCTTAATGGCTGCGCCTCCGAGGTCGTGTGCAGCAAGGCTTGAGAAGTCGCCTTGGAAGCTGCCCATGGGCGTGCGTGCGGCGCTGACGATGACGATGGGGTCTGCGTGTGTGGTCACGTGTGTCTCCTGTTGATTTGAAAATAAAACGGGTTACATCCCGCGTGGGTATTTCTTGAAGGCTTGGCGGAAAACATCTACCACTTCACCCGGGCGGCTCATGGTGACGTTTAAGTCGTGCGCCAAGCCATCGGACACGCGGTAAATCCAGCCATGGATGGATACTTTTTGGCCACGACTCCAAGCGTCTTGCATGACGTTGGACAACGCCACGTTGCCGACTTGCTCAATCACGTTCATCTCGCACATGACGTCTTCAAGTTGCTCTTGTGGCAAATGGTTCAAGCGTTGGCGATGACGCAAACGCACGTCTTGCACATGGCGCAGCCAGTTGTCGGCCAAGCCAATGCGCGCGCCGCGTGTTGCCGCCAACACGCCACCGCAACCGTAATGTCCCACCACCATGATGTGCTCTACCTTGAGACAGTCCACCGCATATTGAATGACAGAGAGCGCGTTCAAGTCTGAGTGCACCACCACGTTGGCAATGTTGCGATGCACAAACACCTCACCTGGCTCTAGTCCCGTGATTTGGTTGGCGGGCACGCGGCTGTCCGAGCAGCCAATCCACAAATACTTGGGCGTTTGTTGTTGCGATAGGTGTGAGAAAAAGCCGGGTTGCTCGCGCTCCATGCGCGCAGCCCATTCGCGGTTGTTGTCGAAAAGGTGTTGAAGCGATGTAGACATGTTTATGGTTTCTTCCCTGAGGCTTGATGGATGTGATGACGAATATTCCAGTCCATCAATGCTACGCGGGCACGCGCTTTGGCGTCTTGTGCCGGCTCCCATTCACACACACTGCCAACGGGTTGGCAGGCCAAGGTGTTGGGGCTGCCCATGCTCCAGATGGCATGGTTAGAGCGGGCTTGTCCAATGAAGGTGACCGCCATGGCATCGGCCACATCACGGGCGCTTGGACATTTGGCCAAGTCACGCCCCGTCATCAAAAACCCTTGGTGGATGCCCAACATGGGGAACAAGGTGGGGAACATGTCCAAATGACTGGCGGCTTGGTGCAACGCGTTCGAGCAAGACAAGTTACCCGCCCCCCACACGATGAAAGGCACTTGCTGACGCAGCACTTGGCTCTCGGGCGTGGCGTATTGGCCAAAGGTGCGCACATTGTGGTCCCCCGTCGCAGCCACCAGGGTGCGCGTAGCAACCGCGCTGTTTTCCACGGCGCTCACAAATTTGGCCAGCTCGTCGTTGGCGTAGCGGTAGGTTTGCAAGTTGGGAATCAAATGCTCAGAGCCTTTGTCGCCTGGCCACTTGTTGATGTCAAACGCAAACATCTTGTAGTCCGACGGCAACTCATAAGGCGGATGGTTGGTGGTGGACATACCGTAAATGAACAAGGGTCGCCCCTTGGGCTGCTGCGCCAAACGCGTCTCGATGTAACGGAACATGTAAGAGTCCCACACGCCCCAAATACCGCCCTCTGCGCCTGGGTACTTGGCGCGCAAGGTGGCCGCATCAATGACTTCGTCAAAATTTTGGGTCAGCAACACACGGTTGAGCTCACGCCAACCCGATTGACCCGAGGTGACAAACAAGGTGTCATAGCCCGCTTTTTTCATCGCAAAGGGCACACCCCAATCCAACGTGATGTGGCGGTACTTGCCATTGGTGATGGGTGTGACGGGCGTGTTGAACAAAATTGCCTCGAGCGCGGGATGCGTGCCATGGTGTGCTGCATCGAAGTTGTCAAACACCCATGCGTTGTGCAACTTGGTATTCAAGCCTGCCAGCACGTCCATGTCTTTGGATTGGTATTTGAACGGTTCTGCGCTCCATGATTCCATTTGGAAGAATACCAAGTTCTTGCCATTGAGTTGGTTAGGACCTGCGGCCATCAACGCACGTTGCACGCCTTCAGGCGTGGTGGCGCTGATGCCATAGGCACGCGCAGCATCTTGAAAGTTGGCAAAGCCCAAGGCTTTCAGGCCGGTGTCTTCTTCGCCAATGTCGGTCGAGGTGCGATAGGCATCCCACGCGTTGTAAAGCGCCGTCACGCCGTTGGGAATGACGTTGTTCAAAAACGGTTTGCTGGTCGCGGTGACGTTGTCGAGCTGCAAGGCCATGCCTTTGAGCGTTCCTTTGCCAACCAACAAAACGCCCAGCAACAAGACAGGTATCAGCCACACATGCCGAGCACGCGCCCAGTGCTGTTGCAGCCACTGAAGGGCGCTTTGCCCCACACGCAAAGCAGCCACATTGGCCGACCACAGCGCCAGTGCCAACACAACGGCAATTTGCAACATCGGGAAGTCTTGCCAAATGGTGTGCAGCACGGCCACGGTGTCGTCATCGGCCAAGCCAAAAATAACGCTGTCGATGGGCAGTTTGTAAAAGCCGTAGTAGTAAAAGTTGATGACTGCCAAGAGCGCAAACAAGCTTGCCCAAATCTGAATAACCACCGCGCTCATGCGCCAGCGCCAGCCCAGCAGCGGGAATAACAACAGCGAGGCAATCGCGCCCATCTTCAAGTCAAAACGAAAGCCCATGAGCAAGGCCACAGGTAACTCCGCCCACAACTCACCGCCGGGTGAGGGCCAGTAGTAAGCCAGCGTTAGCAAGCGCGCCACACTGAACCACACCGCCAACACCAAACCAACGCACACGCCCACCGCCATGCCGTGCAACACAGCGCGTGGAGGAGCCAACAACAGAGCCAGAAGTTTTTTCATTCAATCACAAGCCACAAGGAGCGCGCCCGAGGCTCGGGCGCAAGCCTCACATTGTCTCGGCAAACAGTTCGCGGCCAATCAACATGCGGCGAATTTCGCTGGTGCCCGCACCAATTTCGTACAGCTTGGCATCGCGCCACAAACGGCCCAGTGGGTATTCGTTGATGTAACCGTTGCCGCCAAAAATTTGCACGCCTTCGCCCGCCATCCAAGTGGCTTTTTCGGCCGTCCACAAAATGACGGAGGCACAGTCTTTGCGAACTTGGCGCACGTGGTCGGTGCCCAGCAAGTCGAGGTTTTTGGCCACGGTGTAGGCAAAGCTGCGGCCGGCTTGCAGCACGGTGTACATGTCAGCCACTTTGCCTTGGATGAGTTGAAACTCGCCAATGCTTTGGCCAAACTGCTTGCGGTCGTGGATATAGGGGATGACGTTGTCCATCACCGATTGCATGATGCCCAAAGGGCCACCGGTGAGCACGGCACGCTCGTAGTCCAAACCGCTCATCAACACTTTGGCGCCCATGTTGAGGCCGCCCAAAATGTTGGCCTCTGGTACTTCAACGTTGTTGAACACCAGCTCGCCGGTGTGGCTGCCGCGCATGCCGAGCTTGTCGAGCTTTTGCGCGACGCTGAAACCCTTCATACCCTTTTCAATCAAGAAGGCTGTTACGCCGCGCGCGCCCAACTCGGGTTCGGTTTTGGCGTAGACCACAAGCGTGTCGGCATCGGGGCCATTGGTAATCCACATCTTGCTGCCGTTGAGCACGTAGTAACCGCCCTTATCCTCGGCCTTGAGCTTCATGCTGATGACGTCAGAGCCTGCACCGGGTTCAGACATGGCCAAGGCGCCCACGTGCTCGCCGCTGATGAGCTTGGGTAGGTACTTGGCGCGTTGCGCCTCTGTGCCGTTGCGGTTGATTTGGTTCACGCACAGGTTGCTGTGTGCGCCGTAGCTCAGGCCCACGCTGGCCGATGCGCGTGAGATTTCTTCCATCGCAATCATGTGCGCGAGGTAGCCCATGTTGGCGCCGCCGTATTCTTCGCCCACTGTGATACCTAAGACGCCCAAGTCACCCATCTTGCGCCATAGGTCCATGGGGAACTGGTCGTCGTGGTCGATTTGCGCGGCGCGGGGGGCAATTTCGGCTTGGGCGAAGTCACGCACGGCGTCGCGCAGGGCGTCGATGTCTTCACCGAGTTGGAAGTTCAGGCCGGGTAAGTTGTTCATGTTTGTCTCCGTTGAGATGAATAGGCTTAGTAAGTTTTGCTCACCGTGGCGAGGGTTTGCTGCATCAAAGCGCAGGGCGACTCGCCGCCGTTGTCGTCGAGGTGCACCACTTCGGCGGTGGTGATGATGAGGCGCTTGCCTGCACGCACCACATGGCCGCGTGCGCGCAATTCGCCGCCTTGGAAAGCGGCAAGGAAGTTAATTTTGTATTCGACCGTGGTCACTTCTTGACCTTCAGCGGCCATGGTCAGTCCCGCGTAGCCTGCGGCAATGTCAGCCAAGGCGCCCATGGCGCCGCCGTGGTAGCCGCCTTGTTGTTGGGTGACGCGCTCGGAATAGGGCAAGGCAATTTCCACCTCGCCAGGCGCGACCGACACAATGCGCGCACCGAGGTGCTGCATCATGCCTTGGCGCACAAAACTGGCTTCGATGCGGGCGTGAAGCTCAGGATGTGCAGATGCGGCAGCCGCTGTCATGCCTTGCTCGCTTTCGCTGTCTTGGTGGCTTTGGCGGGCTTATCGCCTTGCTTAGCCAACAAGGCGCGGGCTTCTTTTTCGTGAGCTTTGACCTCGTCGAGGTTGGCCAATATCTCTGCCATTTGCGCTTCGAGTTCTCGCTTGTGCGCGTCGAGCACCACCAAAAACTTTTGCAGTTGAGGACCTGTGTCGCGCGGGCTGTCGTACATGTCAATCAGGTCTTTGGCCTCGGTCAGCGAAAGCCCTAAACGCTTTGCGCGCAGGGTGAGTTTGAGGCGCGTGCGGTCGCGGTGGCTGTACACGCGGTTGCGCCCGCCGGGGCCTGAGCGTTCGGGCTGCAGCAAGCCCATGTCTTCATAAAAACGGATGGCTCGCGTGGTGAGGTCAAACTCACGCGCTAAGTCGCTGATGGAATAGGTGGTCGCCATGATTTCCTTGTTTACGTTTACGTAAACGTCAAT
>CANGOY010000029.1 GCA_947455585.1 Comamonadaceae bacterium | reverse complement strand
AGGTCTTGATTGCCTCGGGCGCGCACTGCGACGGCGCCAGCTTCCTTCTCTTTGTCGCCTACGACCAAGATGTAGGGAAGCTTTTGCATTGAATGCTCACGTATTTTATACGTGATTTTCTCGTTGCGGAGGTCTAAATCAACCCTAAGCCCTTGATTTCGCAGTGTTTTCGCAACTTCTTTGCAATATTCGGCCTGTGAATCGGTGATATTGAGCACCGCAACTTGGGTTGGCGCCAGCCAGGTGGGCAAGGCACCGGCGTGCTGTTCAATCAAAATTCCGATGAAACGCTCCATGCTGCCCACGATGGCGCGGTGCAAGATGACGGGGCGCTGGCGTGAGCCGTCTTCTGCTGTGTATTCAGCATCCAAGCGCTCAGACAGGTTGAAGTCGACCTGAATCGTGCCGCACTGCCACTCACGGCCAATGGCGTCTTTCAGTGTGTATTCAATCTTGGGGCCGTAGAAAGCGCCGTCACCTTCAGAGATGACGTACTCACAGCCTGCAGCGGTCAAACTGTCCATCAAGGCCTTTTCGGCCTTGTCCCACAAGTCATCCGAGCCAATGCGGGCTTCGGGACGGGTGGACACTTTGTACAAAATGTCGGTGAAGCCAAAGTCTGCGTAGACTTTCTTGAGCACCTTGGTGAAGGTGTCGCACTCGGGCAAGATTTGGTCTTCGGTACAGAAGATGTGGCCGTCGTCTTGCGTAAAGCCACGTACGCGCATGATGCCGTGCAAGCCGCCCGATGGCTCGTTGCGGTGGCACTGGCCAAATTCGCCGTAGCGCAATGGCAGGTCGCGGTAGCTCTTGATGCCTTGCTTGAAAATCAAGATGTGGCCTGGGCAGTTCATCGGCTTCAAAGCGTAGTCGCGCTTTTCAGACTCGGTGGTGAACATGTTGTCGCGGTACTTGTCCCAGTGGCCAGTTTTTTCCCAAAGCGACTTGTCGATGATTTGCGGGCCTTTGACTTCGAGGTAACCGTTGTCGCGGTATACCTGACGCATGTACTGCTCGATGGTTTGCCACACACTCCAGCCCTTGGGGTGCCAGAACACCAAACCGGGCGCGTGCTCGTCAATGTGGAACAAGTCCAGCTCACGGCCCAGCTTGCGGTGGTCGCGCTTTTCAGCTTCTTCCAAACGCTTGAGGTAGAGCTGTAAATCGTCTTTGCTGGCCCATGCTGTGCCGTAAATGCGTTGCAGCATTTCGTTTTTGTGGTCACCGCGCCAATAGGCACCAGCCACTTTCATCAGCTTGAAATGCTTGAGCTTGCCAGTGCTGGGCACGTGTGGGCCACGGCACAAGTCTTCAAAAGCACCTTCGCGATACAGGCTCACGTCTTCATTGCTAGGGATGCTGGCAATGATTTCTGCCTTGTAGTGTTCGCCCAGACTCTTGAAATAAGCCACGGCTTCATCGCGTGGCAACACGCGACGCACCACGGGCTCGTCTTTGTTAGCCAACTCGGTCATGCGCTTTTCAATGGCGACCAAGTCTTCAGGGGTGAAGCCACGGGTGAATGAGAAGTCGTAAAAGAATCCGTCATCAATGACGGGGCCAATGGTCACTTGCGCTTCTGGGTACAGCTCTTTCACCGCATAGGCCAACAAGTGGGCGGTGGAGTGACGAATCACCTCCAAGCCTTCGGCATCTTTGGCCGTGATGATGGCCAAGCTCGCATTGCTGCTCATCGTGTAACTGGTGTCCACCACCTTGCCATCGACCTTGCCAGCCAGAGCTGCCTTGGCCAAGCCTGCGCCAATCAACGCGGCCACTTCAGCCACGGTCACGGGGCCTGGAAATTCACGTTGCGAGCCGTCGGGGAGTGTAATTTGAACCATGTGTCTTCAATGAAAAAAGCGCGGCAAAGGCCGCGCTTGGAATGAGTGCCT
This sequence comes from Comamonadaceae bacterium, assembly GCA_947455585.1. GTDB lineage: Bacteria > Pseudomonadota > Gammaproteobacteria > Burkholderiales > Burkholderiaceae_C > Limnohabitans. Next base: position 11,151 of record CANGOY010000029.1, on the reverse strand, counting down.
AAACGCTAAGCGCTGATTTTAGCGCCGAGCCTCGCACACGCATGTCACAAAAAATTTCTCACTTCTGGCTTTGGTACGAACCAGGCACTTGGCAACTCTTTTGATTCATCAAATTAGCCAAATTAACCTTACGGCTTTCTGCCGCTGCAATCGCCTCGTTTGCATTCATGTATGTGCCGATGATGGCTGGCCAAAACAGTAAGCGCGCTGCGTTACCCCCCGTTACGCCCTTCTCGCCCTCTGCCTCTTTTTTGAAACGGTCTGCATCTGAGTATTCATTTTGCAATTGAGCACACGACAAACCCGCGTCACCAGGCTTCATGCTTTGAATAACCGTTGGTGACGCACAGCCGATCAATGACGCAGCAACCACCAACAAAAACAGATATGTATTTTTCATATTTTTCCAAGTTCTTTAAAAAATTTATTTCGTTCTGAACGGCCACGCCCATTTGAGAAGCAAACTCCGTAGATGCAAGCTTAGCATATTGGAATGCTTAAGGGGTGTCAGCTAAACCAACCCCTCCCAAAAAGAAACCCGCGAAGAATGACCTCCGCGGAGTACTTGCATGGCATATCCGCACATTGAGAGTTGAAAAAGGATGGTCACAAGAAAAACTAGCCCTCTCCTGCGATCTCGACAGAACTTATGTGTCCGCGGTAGAGCGAAGTGTTTGGAACGTGTCGTTGGCTAATATCGAGCGCCTCGCCGAAACTTTAGGCGTTGAACCATGGATGCTGCTAGCACCAATAGATATACACACTAATTCAAAATAAAAAGCCATTCACCACGTGACTTTCATATTTAGGAATACGCACAATGAAATTAAAATTTCTCAGCGGCTGCATCCTCTCAACATTTTTATTGATGGGTTGCGCCAGTAGCTTTCTCAAACCGGCCGAGGGCTCTGAACGTGTGTTGCTGATGAATGGGGCACAGACAGCGAACTGCAAGTCTTTAGGAAAAATCAGTGTGAACGTGGTGACCAAAGTCGGCATCTACACGCGTGATGCAGATGCCGTAGAGGCCAACCTGCTGCAGCTGGGGCAAAACAACGCGATTGAATTAGGCGGCGACACTTTGGTGAAAGACACGACACCCGAGTTCGGCAGGCAAGTATTTGCTGTTTACAAGTGCAAGCGTTGATCGCTTAAATAAAAAACCACCCAACGCTTTCACGCTGAGTGGTCTCAACCCTGTTCAAACCAAGAGACAACCCTTTCGGGCCGTCTCTCAATTGAATTGCTTAGTGAAATTGCTCTTCTTCGGTAGAACCTGTGAGGGCTTTGACAGAAGACGAACCGCCTTGGATCACAGTGGTCACGTCGTCGAAGTAGCCTGCGCCCACTTCTTGTTGATGTGACACGAAGGTGTAACCCTTGTCGCGTGCTGCGAATTCAGGCTCTTGCACCATGTTGACGTAGTGCTTCATGCCCTCGCCGTTGGCGTAGGCGTGTGCAAACTGGAATGTGTTGTACCAGTTGATGTGGATGCCCGCCAAGGTGATGAACTGGTACTTGTAGCCCAACGCCGACAGGTCTTCTTGGAACGAAGCGATTTGGCTGTCGTTGAGGTTTTTCTTCCAGTTGAACGATGGTGAGCAGTTGTAAGACAACAGCTTGCCTGGGCATGCAGCGTGCACAGCTTGTGCGAATTCGCGAGCAAAACCAATGTCTGGCACGCCTGTTTCGCACCACACCAAGTCAGCGTAAGGCGCGTAAGCCACGCCGCGGCTGATGGCTTGTTCCAAACCGTTTTTGACGCGGTAAAAACCTTCAGGTGTGCGCTCGCCTGTCAAGAAAGGCTTGTCGTTCGCATCATGGTCAGACGTGATCAAGTTGGCAGCTTCAGCATCAGTACGGGCCAAGACGATGGTGGATGTACCCATGACGTCAGCAGCGAAACGTGCAGAGATCAATTTTTCGCAAGCTTCTTGTGTTGGCACCAACACTTTGCCGCCCATGTGACCGCATTTCTTCACCGCAGCCAATTGGTCTTCGAAGTGAACGCCAGCAGCGCCAGACACGATCATGTTTTTCATCAGTTCGAAAGCATTCAACACGCCGCCGAAACCGGCTTCAGCGTCAGCCACGATAGGCAAGAAGTAGTCGATGAATTCTTTGTCACCAGGGTTGACGCCACGGCCCCATTGAATTTCGTCAGCACGCTTGAAGGTGTTGTTGATGCGGCGAACCATGGTGGGCACAGAGTCGTACGCGTAGAGCGATTGGTCTGGGTACATGGTTTCAGACGTGTTGCCGTCAGCAGCGACTTGCCAGCCTGACAAGTACACAGCTTCCAAGCCAGCTTTGGCTTGTTGCATGGCTTGGCCTGCAGAGATCGCGCCGAATGCGTTGACGTAGCCTTTCTTGGCGCCGCCGTTGACTTTTTCCCAGAGCTTTTCTGCACCGCGCTTGGCGAGTGTGTGCTCGATGGGCATGCTGCCGCGCAAACGCACGACGTCAGCAGCAGAGTAACCACGCTTCACGCCTTTCCAGCGTGGGTTGGTTGCCCAGTCTTTTTCGAGGGCGGCAATTTGTTGTTCGCGGCTGAGTTGTTCGTTCAATGATTGAGGCATGGTTCACTCCAGGAAGTTAAGTGGTTGGCGATGTGTCCACTATAAGTCTTCTATAAGAGTTGATTCACATCTTATGTCTTATATAAGAATTTATTTTTTTCCATAAGAAACAATCACTTAACAAATAGATTCCACATTAAGAAATTAAATTTCCCATATCAAGAAAAAATATTGCGGCGCAGCAAACCCAAATATCACTATGTGAAAACGCTTTTCAGATGTACAAATCTACAAACAAGTTTGAACAACGGCCAATACAACGAAGCCCCACGCCAACCTGAGGCATCTCAAAGCGCATTCGCAAAAAACAACATCCTCCAATGAAAAAGTTGTTTTAAGCTTGGAAAGACGTGCGTTCTCAATTAGCATCCGCATTGCTCTAGAGCGATATCTCTATGAGCTTGCAAACAAAAACTTCTAGAAGGAAATCAACCATGGCAACTGCAAAGAAAGCTCCGGCTAAAAAAGTGGCAGCAAAGAAAGCTGCTCCTGCAAAAAAAGTGGCAGCGAAAAAAGCTGCTCCTGCTAAAAAAGTAGCGGCTAAAAAACCAGCTGCAAAAAAAGCAGCTCCTGCGAAGAAAGCAGCTCCTGCTAAAAAACCAGCAGCTAAAAAAGTAGTTGCCAAGAAGGCCCCCGCTAAGAAAGCTGCACCAGCTAAAAAGCCAGTTGCCAAAAAGGTTGCAGCTAAGAAAGTTGTCGCTAAGAAAGCTCCAGCTAAAAAAGTAGCCGCCAAAAAGGCTCCTGCTAAAAAGCGCACGCCTAACGCTGCGTTCATGAAAGCCCTCACACCTAGCGCCGCTTTGGCTGCTGTGATCGGCCACACTGCAGTGCCACGCACTGAAGTCGTGAGCAAGATGTGGACATACATCAAGAAGCACGGTCTGCAAGACAAAGTTAACAAGCGCAACATCAACGCCGACGACAAACTCAAGCAAGTGTTTGGCAAAGCCCAAGTCACCATGTTTGAATTGGCTGGCTTGATTGGCAAACACCTGAAGTAATTCAGTTTCTGCCGAATCGAAAAAGGGACCGCATGGTCCCTTTTTTGTTGTGTCGATGAGTAATTTAAATTCATGTATTCGCAGTTCTGTGCCCTACCCCCAAGGCAACAACCACGCTCAGCAACAACACAAAGGCAGCCCCCAGCAAAGTGGCAACATACCAACCGTGGTCCATGAACACACCGAAGATGAGCGGCGAAATAGCAAAGCCCGTGTCTAGCCCCGAATACACCATGCCATACACACGGCCTGTGGCGCCTTTCGGTGTGGCTTTCTTGATCATCATGTCGCGCGAGGGGCCGCCTACGCCTATGGCCAGACCCGTGGCAGCCAAGATGACCATTGTCAAATCAGCACCAAACAAACCACTGCCGCACAACGCCATCAACAAAGCGCCGACGGCCATGCAAGTGGCCACCACCCTATCGCTGTGACGCGGCCAGCGCGCTGCCACAAAGCCGCCCACAAACATACCGGCGGCGGCGCACAACATGTACGCCGTCAACGTGACCGTAGCAGCTTCAAACGTCACATGGTGCAGCGCTTGCAAGATAGACACTGCAAAGCTTTGCACCACAGCCAGCGTCATGGTGGAGAGCAAGAAAAAGCTGAAGCACCACCACACCACTGGAATTTTTAAAAAAGCCAAGGTACTCCCGTCGCTTGCACTTTGCTTGTGGCTCGACACCTCTGCATGCAGCAGTTCACGCTGCCACATCAGCAACACAAAAATAGCAACAAACAACAAGGCGGCACATATGTAGGCTACGCGCCAATCAAATGCGGCGCTCAAGCCCACCATGAACACAGGTGCAAGCGCCCAGCCTAGATTGCCCGTAAGGCCATGCGCGCTGAAGGCATAGCCCAAACGGGGCGCAGACACTTTTTGATTGAGGATGGTGAAGTCCACGGGATGAAACGAGCAGTTGCCCAACCCCAACAACGCCGCACCCAACATCAAGCCCGCATAGCTGTCAGCCACCGAGACAGCCATGCAACCCGCAGCCAACAACAGCAAGGCTGCAAACAGCACAGGCCGCGCACCAAACCGGTCCACCACAAAACCAGCCGAGGCTTGACCAATGCCTGAGACGACAAAAAATACCGTCATCAAAAACCCCAACTCGGAATAGCTCAAGCCAAAGGTGCTGATGAACACGGGAAACATGAGCGGCAACAACAGGTGCGAAAAGTGCGAGCTGGCGTGTGCAACGCCCACCAAGCCAATGACGGCGGCGTCATCGCGCCAAGGGTTGGATACGGAATTCAAAGTGGTCATAAAAAAGCGCAGCAAAAAGGATGAGGCATCCTAACTGCTGCGCTTTTATTGCGTCGTCCTGCGGGGACAAGCCCCATCACTTGCTTAGGGTCAAACCTCGGCTTTGGTGAATGCAAACTCACCAGGGGCACGCACAGGGTCGACACTGACCGCAATCGTGTCTTTGGGCAAGAACTTACCTTCCAACAACAACTTGGACAACGGGTTCTCGATGCGCTGTTGAATCGCACGCTTCAAGGGGCGCGCACCAAACACAGGGTCAAAGCCCACCTTGGCCAATTCGGCCAATGCGGCGGGTGACACATTCAAGGTCAAGTCCATCTTGGTCAAACGCGCACCCAAAATCTTGAGCTGAATGCCCGCGATGCTGGCGATGTGTTCGGCATCCAAGGCGTGGAAGACCACGGTCTCGTCGATGCGGTTTAAGAACTCAGGACGGAAGTGAGATTTCAGCTCGTCCCACACTGCGTCTTTGATGTCTTGCGGGTCTTGGCCCACCATGCTTTGAATGATGGGCGAGCCGATGTTGGACGTCATCACGATGACCGTGTTTTTAAAGTCCACCGTGCGGCCTTGGCCGTCGGTCAAGCGACCATCGTCGAGCACTTGCAACAAGATGTTGAACACATCGGGATGCGCCTTCTCCACCTCATCGAGTAGCAACACACTGTAGGGGTTGCGACGCACGGCTTCGGTCAAATAGCCGCCTTCGTCGTAACCCACATAGCCGGGAGGTGCTCCCACCAAACGGCTGACCGAATGCTTCTCCATAAACTCACTCATGTCGATGCGAATCATGTGGTCTTCGCTGTCAAACAAGAAGCCCGCCAAAGCCTTGCACAGCTCAGTTTTACCCACGCCCGTTGGGCCTAGGAACAAGAAAGAACCTGTGGGGCGATTGGGGTCGCCCAAGCCTGCACGCGAGCGGCGAATGGCGTTGGCCACCGCCGTGATGGCCTCTTCTTGGCCCACCACGCGGTCGTGCAACTTGTCCTCCATCTGCAAAAGCTTGTCGCGCTCGCCTTGCATCAGTTTGGACACGGGAATGCCTGTGGCACGCGCCACCACTTCGGCAATTTCTTCAGCCCCCACTTGCGTGCGCAGCAAACGGTGGCCACCGGCAGCAGCCGTCTTACCACTTTCGCGCGCATTGGCTTCTTTCATGCGCTTTTCAAGCTCTGGCAATTTGCCGTATTGGAGCTCAGCCACTTTGTTGAAATCACCCTTGCGGGTGAGTTCTTCAATCTGGTGGCGCAAACGGTCAATCTCTTCTTTGAGTTGCGCACCGCCGTGGGCAGATGACTTTTCAGCCTTCCAAATTTCATCAAGGTCGGCGTACTCTTTGCCAATCTTTTCAATTTCCTCTTCGAGCAACTCCATGCGCTTTTGCGAGGCTTCGTCTTTTTCTTTACGCACGGCTTCGCGCTCAATCTTGAGCTGAATCAGGCGACGGTCGAGCTTGTCCATCACCTCGGGCTTGGAGTCAATTTCGATTTTGATTTTGGCTGCAGCCTCATCAATCAAATCAATCGCCTTGTCGGGCAAGAAACGGTCGGTGATGTAGCGGTGGCTCAACTCGGCCGCAGCCACGATAGCAGGGTCGGTAATCTCCACGCCATGGTGCACCTCGTACTTCTCTTGCAAGCCGCGCAAAATGGCAATGGTGGCTTCGACTGAAGGCTCACCCACAATGATTTTTTGGAAACGACGCTCCAGCGCTGCGTCTTTTTCGATGTACTTGCGGTATTCATTCAGCGTGGTGGCACCCACGCAGTGCAGCTCGCCACGCGCCAAAGCAGGCTTGAGCATGTTGCCCGCATCCATCGCACCATCGGCCTTGCCTGCGCCCACCATGGTGTGCAGCTCGTCGATAAACACAATGGTTTGGCCTTCGTCTTGCGCCAACTCTTTGAGCACGCTTTTCAGACGCTCTTCAAACTCGCCACGGTATTTCGCACCGGCCAGCAAAGCAGCCATGTCGAGCGACAAAACGCGCTTGCCTTTGAGCGAGTCAGGCACCTCGCCTGACACGATGCGCTGGGCCAAGCCCTCCACAATCGCGGTCTTGCCCACGCCTGGCTCGCCAATGAGCACAGGGTTGTTTTTGCTGCGGCGTTGCAGCACTTGAATGGCACGGCGAATTTCGTCGTCACGGCCAATCACAGGGTCGAGCTTACCTTGACGAGCGCGCTCGGTCAGGTCCATGCAGTATTTTTTCAGTGACTCGCGTTGGCCTTCACTCTCGGCGTTGTCCACTTTTTGGCCACCGCGCACGGCCGTGACTGCGGCTTCTAATGACTTGCGGTTCAAACCGTTTTGCGTGGCGAGCTTGCCCCAGTTGCCTTTGTTGTCGCACATGGCGAGCAAGAACAATTCACTGGCGACAAACTGGTCGCCGCGCTTGATGGCTTCTTTTTCAGCGGCTTGAATCAAGGAGACGGTGTCGCGCCCCACTTGCACCTGCTCTTGGCCTTCAACCTTGGGCAGACGGTTCATCGCGTCTTCGGCAGATGACAACAGGCCAGACACATTGGCACCCGCGCGCTGCAAGAGCGACTTGGGGCCATCCTCTTGGCGCAGCATGGCGACCAACACATGGGAAGGCTCGATGTAGGCGTGGTCGCCGCCGAGTGCGAGCGACTGGGCGTCGCTCAAAGCTTCTTGAAACTTGGTGGTGAGTTTGTCAACGCGCATGGAAACTCCGAGAAATTGATTGAATTATTTGATAAGTGAGGCTGTTGCCTGCTATTTCAAGTGGCAACGCAACAAGCAACCTTGACTTGGGTCAAAGCACAACGCATTGAACCACTCGCACACGCATCTGTCAGTGCGGTGGCGAACACCGTCAGTGTGGCGTGGTGTTCGTTGCTTCAATGCTCCAGCGGGCCAAAGCTTGGTCGTCGCTCACGCGTGCATCGACCCAGCGCGCGCCTTCGGGCGTGACTTCTTTTTTCCAAAATGGCGCTTGGGTTTTGAGGTAGTCCATCAAAAACTCGCAGGCTTTGAAGCTCTCGCCACGGTGCGCCGATGAGACGGCCACAAACACAATTTGGTCTTCTGGGTGCAACAAGCCCACGCGGTGAATGACGCGGGCGGCAAAGATGTCAAAACGCTTTTGGGCTTCATCCATCATGGCAGAGATGGACTTCTCGGTCATGCCGGGGTAGTGCTCCAGCTCCATGCTGGCGACCGAGCTGCCATCGTTTCGCTCACGCACCGTTCCTAAAAACGAACACACTGCCCCCACCCGCGCATCGCCCGCACGCAAGGCGGCAAGCTCTTGGCTCACATCAAAGTCTTGGGTTTGGATGCTGACAGTGAATGACATGGCTTGCCTTCTGCTTTAACCGCCGGTGACAGGTGGAAAGAAGGCAACTTCGCAGCCTTCGCTCAAAGCAGCCGACTCTTCGCACAAATCTTGATTCAAGGCCATGCGCACGGCGCGGCCATGGGCCAACACTTCGACATAAGCACCACCGCGAGCAATCAGCTCGTCACGCAAAGCTTTGAGCGTGGCAGCTTGTGTACTCACGCGCTCGCTGCCCTGCCCGATGGCTTCACGAATGGACGCAAAGTATTTGAGGTTCACGTTGTACGTAGTGTTCATGCCAGCCACTCCGCAAAAGAAATAAAGCGAACGGTATCGCCTTTGGCAATGGTTTGTCCAGCGGGGTTGTCCACCACGCCATCTCCCCACACGGCCGAGGTGAGCACACCTGAGCTCTGGTTAGGGAACAAATCCAGGCCACCTTGGGCATTGCGTTTGACACGCAAAAACTCGCGGCGTTTGTCAGCGCGAGGCCAATCAAAATTCGCTTTCATCTCTGTGCGTGTGATGTCAGTTTTAGTTGCGCCTTGCAGGGCCAACACAAACGGACGCATCAACAACAAGAAGGTGACAAAGCTAGATACGGGGTTGCCGGGCAAGCCCATGAAATGGCACGCATTGCCCTCGCTTTCGATGTCACTGTCGCGGTTCACCTTGCCATACGCAAAGGGTTTGCCGGGCTTGATGGCCAGTTGCCACAGGTTCAATTCGCCCAGGCTTTCCACAGCAGGCTTGATGTGGTCTTCTTCGCCAACAGACACACCGCCGCTGGTCAAAATCAAATCGTGATGCTGGGCCGCATCGCGCAATGCAGCGATGGTGGCCTCACGTTTATCGGGCACGATGCCAAGGTCAGTCACCTCGCAGCCCAAGCGCTGCAACATGGCACGCAAGAAGAAGCGGTTGGAGTTGTAAATGGCACCAGCAGGCATGGCTTCGGGCGCTACAGCACCGGGCATGACCAACTCATCACCTGTAGAAAACAACGCCACGCGAGGACGTGCAGACACTGGCAACTGAGCCAAGCCAATACTGGCCGCCAAACCCAACTCAGCGGGCGTCAAGCGGGTGCCTTTGGCCAGAACCTTGGCACCGCGTGTGACGTCCTCACCTGAGCGGCGAATCCACTGCGCTTCCTGCACGGCCTTGTTCACCTTGATTTGGTCGCCCTCTAAGACTTCGCAGTCTTCTTGCATCACCACGGCATCTGCGCCGGGCGGAATGGGTGCGCCGGTGAAGATACGGGCGGCTTCGCCAGCATTGAGCTGCGTGCCATGTGTGCCAGCAGGAATGCGCTGCGTCACGCGCAACACAGCATTTGCTTGCGCGCAATCAGACGCGCGCACGGCATAGCCGTCCATCGAACTGTTGTCTTGCGGCGGCACTTGCAAAGCGGCAACCACGTCTTGTGCGAGCACACGGCCATCGGCGTCAAAGGTGGATACCGATTGCATGCCAGTCAAGGCGCGGGCTTGCGCCAGCAATTGCGGCAACGCGTCATCGAGTGAGAGCAAAGGAGGACGGGTCATAGCAAAGGTGGGTTGTATTCGAAACGGTCTTCGTTCGCCACCAACCATTCGGTGATGGCGTAAGGGTCGTTGAGGTCCAGCACAGGACGTTGTGTGGCCTCTGGCATGTCTTGCGGCGAATCGGTGGCGATGGCCACAACAAAATCATCGTCGGGGTAGCGCACGGGTTGCTCAGACGCTTTACGCCAAACCTCAACCTTGAGCAAATCGCTTTTCTTAAAGCCTTCAACCAAGACCCAATCCACGCCGTCGTATACCTCGGCCAACAAGTGGTGCACCGACAGCTGCGCAGGTTGCTCAAACTGACGCTGCAAGACCAAGCGTTGGTTGGACGCCACCAGCACCTCAAATGCGCCCGCTTCGCGGTGACGCCAGCTGTCTTTGCCGGGCTTGTCAACGTCAAAGTTGTGGTGCGCATGTTTGACGACAGACACGCGCAGGCCTTTCATCCGCATGCAGCCAATCAACTGCTCCACCAAGGTGGTTTTTCCTGAGCCTGAGTAGCCGGCAAAGGCGACGACTTTCATGCGTGGTCGCAATGCTTGGCGATATAGGCCTTGATTTGGGCCACATCGGGCGGCATGACCAACACGCGCTTAGGTAAGGCTTCGATGCCTTCAAACTTGGCCGGGCAATAGGGCTCTTGGCCCAAGGCTTCCACGATGGTGGCGGCAAATTTGATGGGCAATGCCGTTTCCAGAACAATCATGGGCACGCCGGCTTTGATATGTTCACGCGCCACTTTCACGCCATCAGCGGTGTGGGTGTCAATCATCTCGCCGAAGCGCTTGTGCACGTCTTGGATAGTGACCAAACGGTTGGCGTGTGTGCTCTTGCCGCTGGCAAAACCGTAACGTGTGACAACTTCTGCGAAGTGTGGGTTGTCGCTCAGGTCGAACTTGCCGTTCTTTGAGATTTGCGCGCCAAACAAATCTTTGGTCAGCGCTGCATCGCGACCGAGCAAATCGAACACAAAGCGTTCGAAGTTACTGGCCTTGGAAATGTCCATCGAGGGGCTAGAAGTTTCGTGCGTGTCGGCACTGCCACGCACACGGTACACACCGGTGCGGAAGAACTCGTCCAACACATCGTTTTCGTTGGTGGCTGCCACCAAGGTGTCCACGGGCAAGCCCATCATGCGGGCCACGTGGCCGGCGCACACGTTGCCAAAGTTGCCGCTCGGCACGGTGAAGCTCACCTTTTGGCTGTTGGCTGTGGTGGTTTGGAAATAGCCGGCGAAGTAATACACCACCTGGGCCAACAAACGCGCCCAGTTGATGGAGTTGACCGTGCCAATTTTGTATTTGGTTTTGAAGTCCAAATCGTTGGACACGGCTTTGACCAAATCTTGGCAATCGTCAAACACGCCTTCGATGGCGATGTTGTGAATGTTCTCGTCCATCAAGCTGAACATTTGCGCTTGTTGGAAGGGGCT
>CANGOY010000028.1 GCA_947455585.1 Comamonadaceae bacterium | reverse complement strand
GCACCAGGTCCAGCACCTTGGCTGGCACTTGGCCAATCGAACCCGCGCCCATGCACATCACCACATCGCCGTCGAGGGCGTGGTCGGCAATGACTTGGGCCATTTTTTGAATGTCATCCACGAACACCAAGGCTTCGTGGCCAGCCACGCGCATGGCACGCGACAGCGCGCGTCCATCGGCAGCAGCAATCGGCGTTTCGCCTGCGGCGTAAATTTCAGACAACCACAACACATCGGCGCGGCCCATGACTTCGACGAAGTCTTCAAAGCAATCGCGCGTGCGTGTGTAGCGGTGTGGCTGAAACGCCAAGACCAATCGGCGACCTGGGAACGCGCCACGCGCAGCTGCCAAGGTGGCAGCCACTTCCACCGGGTGATGGCCGTAGTCTTCGATGAGGGTGAACTCACCACCGTTCTTTGCAGCCACTTCGCCGTGACGCTGAAAGCGACGGCCCACGCCTTTGAATTCGGCCAAAGCTTTTTGTAAAGCCTCATCCGGTACGTTCAATTCCACCGCAATCGCGATGGCTGCCAAGGCATTGAGTACGTTGTGCTCGCCCGCTAAGTTGAGTGTGATGTCGAGGTCGGGCAAGGTGATGCCATTGCGACGCTGCACGGTGAAGCACATGCGGCCGTTGTCAGCGCGCACATTCACCGCGCGCACTTGCGCTTCTTCGTTGAAGCCGTAGCTGGTGATGGGTCGTGACACCTCGGGCAAGATGCTGCGCACGGCGGCATCATCGGTGCACAAAATCGCCGCGCCATAAAAAGGCATGCGGTGCAAGAACTCTATGAACGCGGCCTTCAACTTGTTGAAGTCATGGCCATAGGTGTCCATGTGGTCAGCGTCGATGTTGGTAACCACGGCCATCACAGGCAAGAGGTTCAAGAACGAGGCATCTGACTCATCGGCCTCGACCACGATGTAGTCGCCTGAGCCCAACTTGGCATTTGCGCCTGCGCTGTTGAGCTTGCCGCCAATCACAAAAGTCGGGTCCATGCCCGCTTCAGCCAACACACTGGCCACCAAGCTGGTGGTGGTGGTTTTGCCGTGCGTACCTGCAATGGCCACGCCAGTTTTGAGGCGCATCAACTCGGCCAACATCACAGCGCGTGGCACAACAGGAATGAGCTTGGCGTGTGCTGCCACCACTTCAGGGTTATCTGCGTGCACTGCGGTGGACGTGACCACAGCATCTGCACCCGCAATGTTTTTGTCGTCGTGACCCACATGGGTTTGAATGCCCAAACTTTGCAATCGTTTCAAAGCTGCGCTGTCTGACAAGTCAGAGCCTGACACGGCATAGCCCAAGTTCAACAGCACCTCAGCAATGCCGCTCATGCCTGCGCCGCCGATGCCGACGAAATGGATGTGACGAATGGCGTGTTTCATTGTTTTTTTCCTTTCGCTGCGAGCTGCTCGCATGCGGCCACCACGTGTGCCACCGCTTCCACTTGACGCACGGCATAGGCTTTTTCGGCACATGCCAACAAAGTGCGGCGTGTCATGAACTGCAAACGGTCTGCCAAGTCTTGGGCTTTCAATTCGTTTTGTTGCACCAACCAGCCGCCGCCAGCGTCAACGACGAAGCGCGCGTTGGTGGTTTGGTGGTCGTCCACCGCATGGGGGAACGGCACGTAAATCGCAGCAGCACCCACGGCAGCCAATTCGGTCACGGTGCTAGCACCGGCTCGGGCTATCACCACGTCTGCATCGGCAAACGCTTGTGCGGTGTCGTCGATGAACGGTGTCAACTCAGCTTGCACGCCCGCTTCTGCATAGGCCGTGCGCAATGCATCAATTTGTTTGGCGCCACTTTGGTGAGTCACCACAGGGCGTTGGTCGTGTGGAATCTTGGCCAAGGCTTGTGGCAGCACGGTGTTCAAAGCTTGTGCGCCCAAGCTGCCGCCCACCACCAACACGTGCAGCGGACCGGTGCGGTCAGCAAAGCGCTGCGCGGGTTCGGCTTGGTTCACAAAACCGTCGCGCATGGGGTTACCCACCCACTCGGCTTTTGGCAACACGTTGGGGAAGGCGCTGAACACACAGTCGGCCACACCGCTGAGCACTTTGTTAGCCATGCCAGCCACTGAGTTTTGTTCGTGCAAGACCAAGGGCTTGCCACACAGCACCGCCATCATGCCGGCGGGGAATGTGATGTAGCCGCCCAGGCCCACCACCACATCGGGCTTCACGCGACGCACCACGCACAAGCTTTGCCAGAAGGCGCGTAACAATTTGAAAGGCAGGAGCGCCAAAGTTTTGACACCTTTGCCGCGCACACCACCGAATTGAACGGTCTCATATGCAAAGCCACGAGGCGGAACAAGCTGGCTTTCCATGCTCGGCTCGGGCGCACCGAGCCAATGCACGTTCCAACCATGAATGCGCAATTGTTCGGCCACAGCCAAGCCCGGGAAAATGTGGCCGCCAGTGCCGCCAGCCATGATGAGTGCGGTGCGTTGGGTCGTGCTCATAGGCGACCTCCATGCATCACAACGCGGTTTTCAAAGTCCACGCGCAGCACCACAGCAATGGCAATGAGGTTCAACAAAATCGCAGAGCCGCCATAACTCATCAGCGGCAAGGTCAAGCCCTTGGTGGGCAGTGCGCCTAAGTTCACACCAATGTTGATGAAGGACTGAAAGCCCATCCAAATGCCCACGCCTTGTGCGACCAAACCCGCAAACACGCGGTCCATCGCAATGGCTTGACGACCGATGTACATGATGCGGCGCGTCAACCACATGAACATGCCAATCACAGCCACCACGCCCACAAAGCCAAACTCTTCGCCAATCACGGCCAGCAAAAAGTCGGTGTGCGCTTCGGGCAACCAATGCAATTTCTCAACACTGCCGCCCAAGCCGACACCAAAAATTTCGCCACGGCCAATCGCAATCAACGAGTGTGACAACTGATAACCCTTGCCTAGTGCATGCTCCATACTCCATGGGTCAAGGTACGCAAAAATTCGTTCGCGACGCCACTCGGACGTGGCGATGATGAGGCTAAACACGCCAATCAGCGCGGCGGCAATTAAGAAAAACATGCGGGCGTTCACGCCACCCAAAAATAAAATACCCATGGCGATTACAGCAATCACCATGAAGGCACCCATGTCTGGCTCAGACAACAGCAACAAACCCACCGCGGCCACGGCGGCGCCCATGGGCAACACGGCGGCGAAGAAGTTTTCTTTCACATCCATCTTGCGCACCATGTAGTTGGCGGCATACAGCAACACGCCCCACTTGGCCAACTCGGACGGCTGGAAGTTCATGAAACCCAAACCAATCCAACGACGCGCACCGTTGACAGACTTGCCAATGAACGGAATCAACACGGCAATCAATAACACGATGGACACGATGAACACCCAAGGTGCCACGCGCTCCCACGTGTTGAGCGGAATTTGGAAAGCCAACAGAGCAGCGACAAATGCCACAAACAACGACAGTGCATGCCGTAACAAGAAGTGCGTTTGGGTGTAGCCCGCACCCATGCGTGGGTTGTCAGGAATGGCAATCGATGCAGAATACACCATGACCAAACCAAACATCAGCAAGGCGAAGGTGACCCACACCAAAGGTTGGTCAAAGCCCTTCACGTGCACGGGTGAGGCGGCGGTGCGCGTGAACTCGGTGCCGTGCACACGCACAGGCAAAGCATCCATACCCGTCTCGGGCTCGCCGCCCATGAGGCGTGCGAAGCTTTGTTTCATGCGCTGTAAGGCACTCATACCATGCCTCCTGCTTCTTCCACCAAATGATTCACGGCGCTCACAAACACTTCGGCACGGTGCGCATAGTTGCGGAACATGTCCATGCTCGCGCAGGCGGGCGACAACAACACAGCGTCACCCGAATGGGCTTGTTCGCTGCACAACTTAACAGCCTCTTCTAAGGTGGCGGCATCCAGCAGCTTGACGCCGCTGTGCTGCAACACGTCGCGCAAGGCAGGTGCGTCGCGGCCAATCAACACCACAGCGCGTGCGTAGCGCGACACAGGTTCGCTCAAGGGTGCAAAGTCTTGGCCCTTGCCGTCACCGCCCAGGATGACAACCAAACGACGGTCCACACCCAGACCATGCAAAGCGGCCACAGTGGCGCCCACGTTGGTGCCTTTGCTGTCGTCAAAATATTCCACGCCATTGAGGATGGTCACGGCTTCCACACGGTGTGGCTCACCTTGGTACTCGCGCAAGCCAAACAACATCGGGGCCAAATCACCCCCCGCATTGCCGGCTAAGGCCAACGCAGCCAAAGCATTGAGTGCGTTGTGGCGGCCACGGATGCGCAACGCATCGGCAGGCATCAGGCGTTGGAAATGAATTTCTTCTTCGTCGTCTTTGCGACGCTTGCGTGTTTCGTCGGCTTCAAGCGCGCGCACCAACCATGTCATGCCATTGACGGTTTCAATGCCGTAATCGCCAGGACGCTGTGGCATGTCGCCACCAAAGGTGAGATGGGCGCGTTGCTGTGTTTTGGGTGTCTTGGCACGCGAGGGCTTGGCCGCCACTTCGGGCACATCAACGGCAGCAGTCGCCAACATGGCCATCACGCTTGCGTCCTCGCGGTTGAGCACCAGCACACCTTGCTTGCCAAAGATGCGTGCTTTCGCTGCGGCGTAGCCGTCCATGCTGCCGTGCCAATCAAGGTGGTCTTGCGTGAGGTTGAGCACGGTGGCAGCTGTGGGTTCGAAGTTGTCCACACCATCCAGCTGAAAGCTCGACAACTCCAACACCCAAACTTGGGGCAGAAATGGATGGTCAACCGGTGGCGGAGGTGGTGGCACCAAAGGTGGCAAGTCCACCTCGTAGGGCTCGTCATCTGCCACGACAGCTTCTACCTGTTGCTCGGCCTCTGTGCCCGTCAACGCCATTTGCGATTCGGCATCACCCTCGACAGCTGCCTCTTGTGCCAACGCTTCATCTGCGGCCAGTTCGATAGCTTCTTGGGCGGCCATCACGTCTGCAGCAGCTTGTTCTTCGGCGGCTTTGTTTAGTGCTTGCGACAAGGTGTCTAGCAAAGTTGGGCCAATGTTGCCGGCCAAGGCCACGCGTTTGCCCGCACGCTCTAACAGCTGTCCGGTCAATGAGGTGACCGTTGTTTTGCCGTTGGTGCCCGTGATGGCCAACACCTTGGGGTGGTAGGCCATGCTGGTTTGTAAATCAGTCAGCGCTTGCGCGAACAGGGTCAACTCTGTACCCACCCACAAGCCAGCGGCCACAGCGGCGTTCCACACCGGCGCCACAGACTCAGGGCTCAGGCCTGGGCTCTTGAACACCGCGCGCACTTCTTGGCCTTCGACCAACTTGGCATCAAACGCACCGTGCAGAAATGTCACAGCAGGCAACTCGGCACGCAAAGCTACCAAATGCGGCGGCTCGGCACGCGTGTCCACGACTTGCACGCGCGCGCCGTTGCGCACGCACCAACGCGCCATCGCGAGGCCGGAATCACCCAGACCCAGAATCAGCACTGATTGGTTGTGGAGTTGCTGCATCGTCTTATCTCAGCTTCAAGGTCGACAGACCCACCAAGCACAGCAGCATGGTGATGATCCAAAAACGCACGACGACTTGGGTTTCTTTCCAGCCGCTCTTTTCAAAGTGGTGATGCAAAGGTGCCATCTTCAAAATTCGGCGGCCTTCGCCATATTTCTTCTTGGTGTACTTAAAGTAGGTCACTTGCAAAATGACCGACAAGGCTTCCACCACAAAGATGCCACCCATGATGGCCAGCACAATTTCTTGACGCACGATGACCGCAATCGTGCCGAGTGCGCCGCCCAAGGCCAAAGCGCCCACGTCACCCATGAACACTTGTGCGGGGTGGGTGTTGAACCACAAAAAGGCCAAACCTGCGCCCGCCATGGCGGCACAGAAAATCATCAATTCACCTGAGCCAGGGATGTGCGGGAACAACAGGTATTTGGAATACACCGAACTTCCAGTCACATAGGCAAACACGCCCAAAGCCGAGCCCACCATCACCACCGGCATGATGGCCAAGCCATCCAAACCGTCGGTCAAATTCACCGCATTGCTAGAGCCCACGATGACCAAGTAAGTCATGATGACAAAGCCGAACACCCCCAGTGGGTAGCTCACTTCTTTGATGAACGGCAAGAGCAAACCTGCTTTGGGTGGCAAGTTCACATCAAAGCCCGACTTGACCCATGAGTAGAACAACTCCAACACGCGCAGGTTGTTGCTCTCGGCAATACTGAATACCAAATACAAAGCAGCCAACAAACCGATGATGGATTGCCACATGTATTTTTCGCGTGAACGCATGCCCTCTGGGTCTTTGTTGACCACCTTGCGCCAATCGTCAACCCAGCCAATCGCACCAAAACCAAACGTCACCATCATCACAATCCACACAAAGCGGTTGGACAAATCAGCCCACAACAAAGTGGACACAGCGATGCCAATCAGAATCAACACACCGCCCATGGTGGGCGTGCCACTCTTGGCCAAATGCGATTGCATGGCGTATTCGCGGATGGGCTGGCCAATCTTCAACGCAGCTAACCGGCGAATCACGAACGGTCCAGCAACCAGGCCAATCAATAGCGCAGTCAACGCAGCCATCACCGCACGGAACGTGAGGTACTGAAACACGCGGAAGAAGCCAAACTCTGGCGAGAGGGTTTGCAACCATTGGGCTAGGGTCAGCAGCATGGTGTCGTTTCCTTTTTATTGTGGTCGTGGCAGGCGTTGATGGCCTCAATCACGCGCTCCATCTTCATGAACCGTGAGCCTTTGACCAACACACTGCCAAGCTGCGGCAGCTGTTGCATCACCTGTTGGTTCAAGGCGTCGATGTCCGTCATGTGTTGTGCATTCGCGCCGCAGGCGGTGGCGGTGTGAGCGGCCAAATCACCCAAGCACAGCACATGGTCAATCCCCATGTGCGCGGCATGCAAGCCCACCTCTTGGTGAAATTCGGGGCCTTGTGTGCCCACTTCGCCCATGTCACCCAACACCAACAAACGAGGCGCAGGCAACTCAGCCAACACGTCAATCGCAGCACGCACTGAGTCAGGGTTGGCGTTGTAGGTGTCATCCACCACGGTGATGTCGCGGCCTTGGCACTGAATGCCAAATGCGCGTGAGCGGCCTTTGACGGGCTCGAAACTGTGGAGGCCTTGTTCGATGATGTGCAAAGACACACCCGCCGCCAGCGCGCACGCCGTAGCGGCTAGGGCATTGCCCACGTTGTGGCGGCCTGCGATGTGCAGCTGTGTGCGCAACACACCAGCGGGCGTTTGCGCCTCAACCGCCCAGTGGTCGCTCAACCAATCGGCTTTAAGTAATTGCACTTCTGCTTTGTCAGCTGAATTGGCGCTCATGGAGAAACGCATGCAAGTACGCTTGCCTGCTAAGGTTTTCCATAGTGGGCTGTATTCGTCGTGCGCTGGGAATACAGCCACGCCGTGTGCGGGCAAGGCCTTGATGGCTTCGCCGTTTTCTTGTGCCACAGCTTCGACTGTGGCCATGTACTCTTGGTGTTCGCGCTGGGCGTTGTTGACCAAGGCCACGGTGGCTTGCGTCATGTCGGCCAAACCTGCGATTTCGCCGGGGTGGTTCATGCCCAACTCAACCACCGCACTGCGGTGATGCGCGCGCAGGCGCAGCAGGGTTTGTGGCACACCGATGTCGTTGTTCAAATTGCCTTGTGTGGCGAGGGCGTCATCGCCAAAGCCTACACGCAAGATGCTGGCAATCATTTGTGTGACCGTTGTCTTGCCATTGCTGCCTGTGACGGCAATGACCGGCAAGTTAAATTGGCTGCGCCAGCCTTTGGCCAACTGACCCAAAGCCATGCGCGTGTCTGGCACTTGCATACCGGCCAACTTGGCCGCGTCTAAACCATGGTGCGCCAATGCAGCAGTCGCGCCGCTAGCGGCCACTTGCGGCAAGAAGTCGTTCGCATCAAAGCGCTCGCCTTTCAAGGCCACAAACAAGTCGCCCGCTTGGCAGGTGCGGCTGTCGGTGTTGATGCGCTGAATAGTCAAACCACCGTCACCGTGCAACTGGGCAGGCGCGAGCCATTGGTTGATTTGCTTGAGGCTGAGGTTCATGTCAGACATGCGCCCTCCCTTTTCCAGCACGATGCTGCAAGGCTTCGCGTGCATGCTGCACATCGCTGAACGGATGTTTGACACCCGAGATTTCTTGGTAGTCCTCGTGGCCTTTGCCTGTCACCAACACCACGTCTTGTACGCGTACGCTTTGTACAGTTTGTTTAATGGCTTGTGCGCGGTCGGTCATCACAATAGCCTTCGACGCATGCTGCAAACCGGCAAGCATGTGATTCAAAATCGTTTGTGGGTCTTCGCTGCGAGGGTTGTCGCTGGTCAACACCACATGCTGCGCATGCTGCTCGGCAGCAGCGGCCATCAAGGGGCGCTTGGCGGCGTCGCGGTCTCCACCGCAGCCCAACACACAGGTCAGCTCGCCACCGCGTGACTGAGCCAAGGGCAGCAAGGCTTGTATCGCTTGGGCCACGGCATCGGGTGTGTGTGCATAGTCAATCACCACCAAGGGTTCACTGGCAACACCAACGGTTTGCATGCGACCTGGCACTGCGGGCAACACCCGACAGGCTTGCACCGCATCGGTCAAGCTGTCACCCAACGCACGCAAGCAGGCAATGACGCCCAACACATTGCTCACGTTGTAGTGACCGACCAGTTGCGTGCTGAGCGCATGAACCTCATCGCCCTCCACCACGTCAAAGCACAAACCCATCGCGCCGTGTTCGATGTGACGTGCCACGATGTGCTGCACAGATGCGCTTTTGTTTGTGGCCGCGCCACTGACTGAATGAAGGCCACACGACACAGTCCACACGCTCAGGTCACCACGCGCTTGCAATTGCTTCGCCAACGCCGCACCCTGTGCATCATCCACATTCACGACCGCCGTTTGCAAACCTGCCCAGCTGAAAAGCGCCAGCTTGGCTTGCCAGTAACTGGCCATGTCACCGTGGTAGTCCAAATGGTCTTGCGTGAAATTGGTGAACATCGCCACGCGCACCTGCGTGCCGTCCAAGCGATGCTCAGCCAAACCAATCGAGGACGCCTCAATCGCGCAGGCATCCACACCAGCATCAGCCATGTCGCGCAAGCGGGCTTGCAGCAGCACAGGGTCGGGCGTGGTCATGCCGGTGATTTCAAGGTGAGCCACTTCGCCCACACCCAAAGTACCCACGATGGCGCAACGCTTGCCTGCGTTTTGCAAGGCATGCGCCAACCACCACGCGGTGGAAGTTTTGCCGTTGGTGCCCGTGATGGCCACCACGTCCAGCACAAGGCTGGGTTGTTCGTAATAAGCCGCAGCAATCAAACCACTCGCGGCTTTCAAACCGTCGTAGGTGGCAATGGCTGAGTTCTCACCCCACGCAAATGCATCTGCGCCTGAATGCTCGACCACACAAGCGGTTGCGCCTTGCTTCAAAGCTGAAGCGACAAACTGACGGCCATCCGTCACGCCACCGGGCCAAGCGATGAAACCATCACCTGCACCCACACGGCGGCTGTCTGTGTGCAGCACACCGCGTACTTGGGTGCGCAACCACTGCGCAGCGTCTTGGGGGCTATGGAGTCGCTTCATCAGAAGGACTCCTTTTCAAATTGCGTCACCACTTGGGGCTTGACCGCCATGTCGGGCTGCACGCCCATCATGCGCAAAGTTTGTTGCACGGTTTGGCTAAACACAGGTGCCGCCACATCGCCACCGAAGTAAGCACCATTGGTGGGTTCATCCACCATCACTGCCACCACGATGCGCGGGTTGTCGATGGGCGCGATGCCCACAAAGAAGCCGCGGTATTTTTTGCTGGCGTAGCCCTTACCTTCGACCTTGTGTGCCGTACCGGTTTTGCCGCCCACCGAATAGCCCATGGTTTGCGCTTTGGGCGCTGTGCCACCTTGAATGGTCACCATGTGCAGCATGTTGCGAATGGCCGCTGCGTTGTGCGACGAAAACACGCGCGCACCACTCACCTCAGCTTGATTGGTTTTCACCAAACTCATAGGCACCATCTCGCCATCGTGGGCAAAGACCGTATACGCCTGCGCCAGCTGGAACAAGCTGGCAGACAAACCGTAGCCGTAGCTCATGGTCGCTTGCTCAATCGGACGCCATGTTTTGTAAGCGCGCACTTTGCCCGCCACTGCACCGGGAAACGGCACTTGGGGCTTTTGACCCAAACCCACTTGTGTGAACACTTCCCACATGTCGTGAGGCTGCATTTGCATGGCTATCTTGACCGTGCCAATGTTGCTGGATTTTTGAATGACCTCGTTCACGCTCAGCAAGCCATGGGCATGCGAATCGGTGATGGTGGCCGTACCCATTTGCAATTTGCCGGGCGCGGTTTGAATCATGGTCTCGGGCTTGACAATGCCCTTCTCCAAAGCCAAACCCACCACGAGAGGTTTCATGGTGGATCCGGGTTCAAACGTATCGGTCAGGGCACGGTTGCGTAGCTGCGCACCACTCAAGTTGCCGCGTTTCCCAGGTGAATAGCTGGGGTAGTTGACCAAGGCCAACACCTCGCCCGTCTTGATATCCAGCACCACCACACTGCCTGCGGCGGCCTTGTTGGCAATGACGGTTTCTTTGATTTTTTCGTAGGCAAAGTACTGCACCTTGCTGTCAATGCTCAGCTGCAAATCTTCACCATCCAAGGGCGGCACCATTTCGCCGATGTCTTCCACCACGCGACCCAAACGGTCTTTGATGACGCGGCGTGAACCCGCTTTGCCACCCAGGGCATTGTTGAAGGTGAGCTCCACGCCTTCTTGGCCCAAGTTCTCCACATTGGTAAATCCAACGACGTGCGCCACCGACTCACCCTCTGGGTAAATGCGCTTGTACTCTTTGCGGTCGTACACACCTTTGATTTTGAGTGCGGCAATGTCTTTGGCAACCGACTCGTCCACTTGACGCTTGAGCCACACAAAAATTTTGTCTTCGTCTTGCAGCTTCTTGTCCAGCTCAACACTGGTCATGCCCAACAACTTGGCCAAGGCTTTGAGCTTGGCTGGGTCACGCTCGATGTCTTCTGGGTTGGCCCAAATGCTGGGCACGGGCACGCTGGACGCCAAGATGTTGCCGTTGCGGTCCAAGATGCGACCACGGTTGGCTGGCAAATCCAAGGTGCGCACAAAACGCACGGTGCCTTGGCGTTTGAAAAATGCGTTGTCAATCACCTGCACATAGGCAGCGCGCACAACCAAACCCAAGAAGCCCGCCGCAATGACGGCCACAATGAACTGGCTGCGCCAGATGGGCGTCTTGCTGGCGAGCAAGGGGCTAGAGGTGTATTGCACGCTGCGGCTGCTCATGGACGAACCTCCGCAGAAGCCGTACCTTGAACGGTGGCGTATTGCGTGATGGCCGGCGTGATGGTGCGCATGTGCAATTGCTCACGCGCAAGCTTTTCGACACGCAAGGGCGTCGCTTGCGCACGGCGGTCCACATCCAAGCGGTCATTTTCTGTCTCTAAGCTGCGAGCCAAACTGGTGGCGCGATCAATCTCAGTCGTGAGTGAACGCGACTCGTATTGCGTGCGCACCAAATACAGCGCGCTCGCCATGACCGCCATCATCAGCAACAAGCTCACGCGGCTCATGCACCCGCTCCTAAGCGTTCGGCCACGCGCATGATGGCGCTGCGCGAACGGGGGTTGCCAGCCACTTCAGCAGCGCTAGGCTTGATGCGTTCAATCGCTTTGAAATCCATCACCTTGGGTGCCGCAAACGGCGCACGGCGGTCATACACCTCACGCGAATGCTGCGTGATGAATTGCTTGACGATGCGGTCTTCCAGCGAGTGAAAACTAATCACAGCCAATCGACCTTCAGGGCGCAACACTTGCAACGAAGCGTTTAACGCTTGTTGCAACTCCTCAAGCTCGGCATTGATGAAAATCCGAAAAGCCTGAAATGTGCGCGTTGCAGGGTCCTTGCCCGGCTCGCGGGTTTTGACCGTGTCAGCCACGAGCTGGGCCAGTTCAGAGGTGGATGTAGGCACGCCCCGTTCTTGTCGGCGAGCATCAATCGCCTTTGCAATCTGTAAAGCAAACCGTTCTTCGCCATATTCACGTATCACCTCCGCGATGTGTTGAATTTCCGCCTCAGCCAGCCACTCAGACACGCTCTGGCCACGGGTGGTGTCCATGCGCATGTCCAAAGGACCGTCGTTTCGGAAAGAGAAACCGCGTGCTGGGTTGTCGATTTGGGGTGAGCTCACCCCCAAATCCATCAGCACACCGTCGATCGAGCCTGCGTCCAACTCGCCCAAGTGCGTGAAGCCTTGGTGGCGAATTGAAAAACGCGGGTCTTGAATTTGTTCGGCCGCCGCAATCGCATCGAGGTCTTTGTCGAATGCAATCAAACGGCCTTTAGGGGAAAGCTTGGACAAGATGAGTCGGGAGTGCCCACCCCGACCAAAGGTCGCGTCTACGTAGGTTCCGTCCGGCTTGATGTCGAGAGCATCGACAGCTTCGCTAAGTAGGACGGTGGTGTGCAGCCATGGCGTATCCACCGTCATCCTTTAAAAAGAGAATTCCTTGAACACATCGGGCATGTCGCCCTGCATGGCTTGGGCCTCTTGCGCCTCGTAGGTCGCCTTGTCCCAAAGTTCAAAGTGGTTACCCATACCAAGCAGCATGGTGTCTTTGCTGATGCCTGCCGCTGTGCGCAACTCTGGCGAGATGAGGACACGGCCTGTGCCATCCATCTCCACATCCATCGCGTTACCCAAGAAGATACGTTTCCACCACTGCGCACTCATCGGCAGCGCAGCAATGCGTTCACGGAACTTCTCCCACTCGGTGCGCGGGAAAATCATCAAACAGCCGTGGGGATGGCGCGTGATCGTGAGCTGCCCAGCCGCAGTCGCGCTCAAGACGTCACGATGCCGTGTAGGCACCGACAACCGACCTTTGGCGTCGAGACTCAGCGATGAAGCACCCTGAAACACGTTGGGAACCCTTTTTCCACAAGCAAACACAACAAACAACCAGCGAAAAGTACCAAAGGCACTTTCCCCCACT
>CANGOY010000027.1 GCA_947455585.1 Comamonadaceae bacterium | reverse complement strand
CGCGCCGTGCAAATCGTGGTGGACGAAGGCTTGGCCCAACCCACCCTGATTGGCCGTCCTGCGGTGATTGCCCAGCGCATCGAGAAGTTTGGCTTGCGCCTCAAAGAGGGCGTGGACTACCAAGTGGTCAACGTCGAGCAAGACCACCGTTACCGCGATTTCTGGCAAACCTATTTCAAGTTGACCGCACGCAAAGGCGTGACTGAGCAGCTGGCCAAAATCGACATGCGTCGCCGTTTGTCGCTCATTGGCACCATGATGCTGCACAAAGGCGAAGTGGACGGTTTGATTTGCGGCACGTGGAGCACACCGCTGACCCACTTGAAGTATGTGAACGAAGTCATCGGCAACCGCAAAGGCGTGAGCACTTATGCCGCCATGAACGGTTTGTTGTTGCCCGACCGCCAAGTGTTTTTGGTGGACACGCACATCAACTACGACCCGACTGCCGAGCAATTGGCCGAAATCACGGTGATGGCTGCCGAAGAAATGCGCCGCTTTGGTATCCAGCCTAAGGCTGCTTTGTTGTCGCACTCCAACTTTGGCAGCAGCGACAAGCCTTCCGCCATCAAAATGCGTGAAACTTTGGCCTTGGTGAAGCAAAAGGCGCCTTGGTTGGAAATTGACGGCGAAATGCACGGCGACGTGGCCTTGGACGGTCATGCCCGCGAAGCCCAAATGGCTGACACCACCTTGATTGGCGATGCCAATTTGTTGGTCCTGCCTAACTTGGACGCCGCCAACATTGCCTACAACCTGCTCAAAACAGCGGCTGGTGGCAACATTGCCATTGGCCCAGTGTTGTTGGGCGCAGCCAAACCCGTGCACATCTTGACCGCGAGCACCACGGTGCGCCGCATTGTCAACATGACTGCATTGACCGTGGCGGATGCCAGCGCCGCTCGATAAGTGGGATTTATCTATCAAAATTAGTTAATTTTGGTTAAATAACCCTTCAAGGGCCCTCCAGAAATGGATGGGCCCTTGCTTTTTTATGGCAATTCGAAGACACTTGCACTTCCAAATTTTCGGGTTAACCCGAAGGTTCAACGAATTTTTAGAAGCTTTAAGAACGGCTTATCTCCATGCCATTGCGTACCGTCAAAACCAATATCGTCCAGTCCATCCGCGCTTTCCGCGTGCCTGATTTGCAGGAGGCCGCCCAAGGCCTGGGCCACCACTTTTTGTATGTCAACTTGGCCCAAGCCCAAAGCAAGCAAGACATCTTGGACATCATCTCCAAAGAGTTCAACTTGGCTGCCACAGCCAGCAAAAACTTTGATTCTTTGTACGACGGCATGACCGACCCCTTGCACAAGTCTGGCCCACAGCCAGGCTTCATCTTGGTGTTGGAGCACATTCCTGCTCATGCCAAGTTTGACAAAGAAGCCCGCGAGCAGCTGTTGGACATCTTCCGCGAAGCGGCTGATTACTGGTCTGACCGCAAAGTGGCATTCCGCTGCTTCTACTCTTTCTCGGTGGCACGCGCTCCGTCTGCTGAAAAAGCAGGCATGGCTGCTGAAGGCATCGAGCTGTTGGAAGAAGGCGAAAAAATGCCAACAGACAAACTCGTGGACGTGTCGCCCATGGCTTTGCGCATGAGCAGCCCCTTCAACGCAGGCTACTGGCAAACAGCAGCTTAATGGGTTCGCTGCTCTAACGCAGCGCCCAAAGCAAAACCCGTCGCAGGTAACTGCTGACGGGTTTTTTGTTGTGGCTTTACAGGCTTTGAACCAGCGCCACGTATTCAGCCACCGGCACTTCTTCGGCACGGCGCTGCACATCGAAGGTGCCTGCAAAGTTTCGGCCTTCTAGCCAGCGGCCCAAGGTGTGGCGCAGCAGCTTGCGGCGCTGGCTGAAAGCCACCTTCACCATGTCTTCCATCAACTTCACGTTGATTTGCGGCGGCTCAGCCAGTGGCACCATGCGCACCACGGCACTGTCCACGCGGGGTGGCGGGTCAAACGACTCGGGCGGCACAAACAACACGTCTGCCATGTCGTAACGCCACTGCAGCATCACGCTCAAGCGGCTGTAGTCACTGGTACTGGGCTTGGCCACCATGCGGTCAATCACCTCTTTTTGCAGCATGAAGTGCTGGTCTTGCACCACGGCGACGTGCTCAAGCAAATGAAACAGGATGGGCGACGAGATGTTGTACGGCAGGTTGCCCACCACGCGCAGCTTGGGCACGTTTAGGTCGGCTGCCAATTGTGTGAAGTCCACGCGCAGTACGTCGGACTCAATCACGTTCAAGTGGGGGTGCTCGCGCAGGCGGACAGCCAAGTCGCGGTCCAGCTCGATGACGTTGAGCTTGCCTAAGCGCTCCACCAAGGGCTGTGTGAGCGCTGCCAAGCCGGGGCCAATTTCAACCATGGGGTCGTTCGGCTGCGGGTTGATGGCGTCGACGATGCCTTCAATGATGGCGCCGTCGGTTAAAAAGTGTTGGCCGAAGCGCTTGCGTGCAATGTGTTTCAAAGGGGGCTCTGCTTATTGCGGTGCGTCGCGGTATTCCACATAGGCGCGGCCACGCACTTCTTGGGCCCACAGTTGGTATGTCTCGTCAAACTTCTTTTCGCGCAGGCTGTTGCGGGCCATGTCGCGCAGTTCGCGTTCGCTGATGGGCGCTTCGCGGCGCTCTAGCACTTGAATCAGGTGAACACCAAAGCGGGAGACCATTGGGTCAGCGATTTGACCCGGCTGCAGCTTGCCCATCACTTCTTCAAATTCGGGCACAAACATGCCCGGTGTGACCCAGCCCAAATCGCCGCCTTCGGAGGCGCTGCCGTCTTGTGAGTGTTCGCGTGCGAGCTTGGCAAAGTCGGCTTTGCCTGCTTCGATGTCGCGCTTGTACTCAGCCAATTGGGCGCGTGCCGTGGTTTGACTGAGTTGGCCGCCGGGTCGCAGCAAGATGTGACGGGGGTGTGTTTGTGTGACGGTCACCACGCCGCTGGCGCGTTTGGTGACCAGTTTGAGCACATGGAAGCCAGCACCGGAACGCACGAGGGTGGCATCACCGATGGCTAATTTTTGCGTTGCATCAACGAACAGGGTTGGGTAGCGATTGGCAGCACGCAGGCCCATCAAACCGCCTTTGTCGCGTTCTGCACCATCAGAAAATTCTTTGGCCACACGCGCAAAGTCGTCACCACGCTTGATGTGTGCCAAGGCCGTTTGCGCTTTGGCTTGCAGTGTGGCCATATCTGCATCACTGCTTTTTTCAGGCACAGCCACCAAAATTTGGGCTAATTCAATGTCAGGGTTGGTGTCTAGGCTGGCGTTTTGACGTACCCGCACGGCCTGGTCGACCTCGACATCACTCACCTTGATGCGGCTTGGCACATTACGTTCGGTCAGGCGTTGCAAGGTGAGTTGGTCATGCAGGTTTTGACGCAAGCGTTCCACGCTAGAGCCTTCGGCCTTCATCTTTTTGTGCAGCGCATCAACGCTGATTTGATTTTGCGCGGCCAAGCGTTGTTCGGCCTGCGTCACGGCCTCGTCTTCGATGGTGACGCCTGTCTCTTTGGCGTGTTGCAACAAAGCTTTTTCAACAATCAAGCGTTCCAGCGCTGCCTTCAGCAGGGCTTCGCCTTCGGGCACTGCGCGGCCTTGTTGCTTGAGTTGTTCACGCAACTGGGGTGCACGCAAGGTGACATCGTGGTTGGTGATGGGCACAGCGTCGACCACGGCCACGATGAAGTCGCGGCCACTGATGGGCGTTTGTGCAGAAACAGACAGTGTCCATGCCATCAAGGCCCACAGGAAATAAGAACGAGATTTAAAGCAGAGCATGGTCACCATCAATCGTAATTGCCAAAACGGCTTGGGGTCATTGTCGGTTGGCGCAAGGGCTGGTAGCGCGGAACGTTGGTGCGTAAGGAGCCCATGGCGTTTGTGCCCACGCGTGACAGGCCTACAAACTCGAGTTGAAACAAAATTCGTTGTCGCGCGAGGCCGTCGGCAATTTGCAAACGTTCAATCACCGTGCGGCTGAGCCAGCAGCCTGCATCGTATTCGAATCCCACGATGGATTCGACGGCTTTTTTGTTGAGTAAGTCGTAGTTCATGCGTGCCACGCTGTACCAACGACCTTCGCCCAAACCGCGACCCGCAGCGTTGGCGTCGTCTGCGCCGCCCCACAAGTCATGCAAGGGCCACTGCCAGCCGAGGTCTAACTGTTGCGACACGGGGTTGGATGATTCGTCGTTTTCGGTGCGCCATGCCGCGTTGATGACGCGGTAAGACCCAGGGTTGTACCGACCACCCACCACACGTCGCATGTAGTTGCTGGTTTTGGGGTTGTATTGCACGGTCGAGTCTACGGCCCACTCACGCGAAAGATTCAAACTCGCGCCCGCCAAGATGTCGCTGATACCAGCTTTGGCCGTTGGGTCATCGGGCATGGTGACAAGTTGCTCTTGCATGCGCAAGCGTTGGGCCAAACCAAAGCGAGCGCCTTCAGCGCCAGACACAGGGTCAATGAAGCGCGAGGTGGCACCGATGGTGACCAGCTTGCTGTCCGAGATGCGGTCGTTACCGCCAAAAGCGTTTTCAGTGAAGATGCTGGCGAAGTTGAACGCGTTGCTACCCGAGTCGTAGTTGGGCAAATAGTTTTGGTTGCGGTAAGGCGTGAAAACGTAAAACACGCGAGGCTCCAAGGTTTGCACCCAGTTGCGACCAAACATAAATTTGTCACGTTCAAAAGCCATGCCGGCATCTATGCTGAAGGTGGGTGTCGTCACACTGGCACTGGTTTGACCTTGATGGCCTTGGTAGAACTGCGTAGTGGGCAAGCCACCGTCAAACTGATAGCTGCGTCCATGCAGCTGCACTTTGGGGGTGATGTAGCCATAAGGAGAAACAAATGGCCGGCTCAGTTGAGCAACCGTCACGGCGCGGTCGGCGTTGGGTGCGCAGTTGTTGTAGGTGGTCAAGCCATTGGCATAGACGCTGGCGCAATCGTCTGTGCGAACAGAGGAAAAGCGTGTGAAGTCGCCATCGACGCTGAAATCAAAACCACCAACGTTGTAGCGTTGTACGCGAGCGGTGATTTGTGGCAAACGGTCAAACGGCGGTGTGATGCGGTTGCTCACGTTTGCCAAGTCTTGCAGCGTTTGCCATTTTTGTGCGAGGATGCCGGTCGTGATGAAGCCATCGGTCCACGTCAGACCGGCATCGGTGGACAACAAACGTTGAATGCCCGTGCCACTGCTGAGGGAGAAATCTTTCCAATAGTCGTTGTCGCTGACGCGGTTCACGTTCAAGGTCAAGCCAAGACCGCCCCCCGCGAAATTGGGATTCATCACCCCCGTGTGCGTGTAATTCATGCTCCAACGACGCGCATCATCGCGAAGCTTGTCTTGTTGCATGTAGTCAAAACGCATCGTGCCTTGGAAGGGCGGTTGTGGCGCAGCGCTCTCCATGTAGCGGAACTCCGTGCCTAAATTGACGCCCCGGTTACTCCAATAGGTGGGCGTGAACGTGACGTCGCGGTTGGGCGCTAAGTTCCAGTAATACGGCTGTGTGTATTCCAGTCCACCAATGTTGTCCACACCAATGCTTGGTGGCAGCAGGCCCGATTTGCGTTCGTCGTTCAGAGGAAATTCAATCTCTGGCACGGGCAAGATGGGCACGCCTTTGAAACGAACGGAGGCACCTTCAATCAAGCCGGTGTTGCGCTCCGTGTCCAGCGAAATTTTGTCGCCTTTGAAAAACCATTCGGGCATCCAGTCAGGGCCGGGCTTGCGTTGGCAAGTGGTGAACGTGGCGTCGTGCATCACGGTGTGCGAGGGGTCGATGAAGTCGATGCGCTCGGCCGTTCCGTAGGCACGGCTTTTCAGAAGCTGGTAGTTGGGCTGTGTGAAAAAACCTTCAAATGCATCCATGTGCAAGTCGAGTGCAGGGCCGTCGTACACATTGCCCGCTTGGTTGATGTACACATGGCCACGCGCTTTGGCGAAGTCGTCGACTTGGTTGTAATCAATTTTGTCTGCCCGCAGCAAAAACTCACCGCGGCGCATGACCACCTGGCCTTCGAGCAGGGTTTGCTCACTGGCGCGCTCGTTCATGGTGTCGCTTTGCAAATACGTGGGCAGTTGCTTGCGTGTTTCGCTTGTCAAAGACTCTTGCAGCAGACTGCTGGGGCGCAGCACCAGCGGCGGTGCGCTGACCTTTTGGGCGTGCGCCAGTCCGCCAGCACCCAGCATGCCCATCACCAGCCACGACAGGGCGCGAATTTGGCGGTGAAAATGAGGCAACTGCATGAAAACGGGAAGACCTTCAATTGAGCGGCCCCTTCAGTAGCGAAGCCCGAAAAGTCGGGGCGCTTAGGGCCGTTTGTAGAATTTAGATTATCCATGAGCACACCCACTATTTCTCAGCCTTCGGGCACATCTCCCCACGCGTCTCAATATGCCCCCATTGAGTGGGCACAGCCCGAACGCCAAGTGGCCTTTCACCAGTGGCTAGACGCCCAAGCCAGCGCCCACGGCGTGCTGCCCGCTACGGTGCGTGCTGCCTCGGCAGACGCCAGCTTTAGACGCTATTTCCGTGTCGACACGGTCGGCGGCTCATGCATCGTCATGGACGCCCCGCCTGACAAAGAAAACTGCGAGCCTTTTGTGCGCATCGCCCGTTTGATGCTGGACGCGGGCCTATATGCCCCCCGCATCTTGGCGTGGGACGAGCCGCAGGGCTTCATGTTGCTGGACGACATTGGTTCGCAAACCATGATGGACGTCATCAATCGCGACGATCCACAAGCAAACCACGGCTTGTACATGCGCGCCCTAGACGCCCTATTGCCGCTGCAGCAAAGCAGCCGCCCCGGCGTGTTGCCCGCGTATGACGAGGCCTTGCTGCAGCGCGAGCTCTCGTTGTTCCCTGATTGGTACCTCACCCAACATCGCCAGTTACAAATCGACAGCACCCAGCGCGAGATGCTGGACAAAACTTTCAAGACCATCGTGCAACGCAACTTGGCCGCGCCTAGCGTGTACGTGCACCGCGACTTCATGCCGCGCAACTTGATGATGCCGCATGACCCTGCTGAAAAGCGTTTGGGTGTGCTCGACTTCCAAGATGCGGTCTATGGCCCCATCACCTACGACATTGCCAGCCTCATGCGCGACGCGTTTTTGACCTGGGAAGAAGACTTGGTGCTGGACGTGACCATCCGTTATTGGGAACGTGCCCGCAAGCTCGGCTTGATGGACTTTGAAGACTGGCACAACGACTTTGGTGCGTTCTACCGCGCCGTAGAGTGGATGGGCCTGCAACGCCACCTCAAAGTGGCCGGCATCTTTGCGCGCCTGACCTTGCGCGACGGCAAGCCTAAGTACTTGGCCGATGCCCCGCGCTTCATCAACTACATCCGCACCACGGCCAGCCGCTACAGCGACCTCACGCCCTTGCTGCGTTTGATAGACAAGATTGAAGGCACAGAGCCCGCCATCAGTTTGGCCTTCCCCCGACTCACGCCCGGCGGACGGGGCTAAGGATGGCGCGCTTTTACTGCCCCCTGCCTTTGGTGGCTGGCCAAGTGGTGGACCTACCGCCCACAGCTGCCCGCCATGTGCAAGTGCTGCGCATGCAGCCCGGCCACACACTGACTTTGTTCAACGGTCAAGGCGGTCAATTCAGCGCTGAAGTGCAACACATGGGCCGCAGCGATGTGCGCGTGGTCGTGGGCGAGCATCGAGACGTGGAATGCGAAGCTGCGGTGCAGGCGCACTTAGCGGTGGGCATGCCTGCCAACGAGCGCATGGATTGGCTGGTGGAAAAAGCCACCGAGCTGGGCGTGCACCGCATCACCCCCTTGATGACCGAACGCAGCGTGATTCGACTGACGGGCGAACGTGCTGAAAAGAAACAAGCGCATTGGCAAGCTGTGGCTGCCAGCGCCAGTGAGCAATGCGGGCGCAATCGCGTGCCTGTGATTGATATGCCTGAGCGCTTAGATGCGTGGCTGGCGCGACAAACCGCGCAGGCTGATGTGGTGCATGGGGTTTTGTCGCTGCACGCGAGCACGCAGCCTTTGAAGGTTTTGCGCGAAGGCGCAGCGGGGATGGCCAAGTCTTGGGTGTTGCTTAATGGCCCCGAAGGCGGGTTGACTGACGCAGAAGACAAGGCGGCCCGAGGCAAAGGTTTTGTGGCTTTGAGCTTAGGCGAACGAGTGCTTCGCGCTGAAACAGCCGCTCTTGGTGCTTTGACCCTGCTGACCTTGGCGTAGCCTACGTGAGCTAGGAGCGTCCCACGCCCTAGCAGCCTCAACCTGTGCGTGCGTTGTGGTTGTGGCCTACGAGGAGGCGGTTAAGTTACAAAGCGTTTATGAACGTTCAAACTTAAACACCGCCGTGCCCGCCATCAGGTTGGGCCACATATCCACGCGTTGCCCATCTTGCAAGCCAAAGGCGCGTGTCACTTGCAAACCGTTCTTTTCGGCCAACACCTCAAAGTCTTTGAACGTGCCCACGCGGATGTTGGGCGTGTCGTACCACTGGTAGGGCAGGCGCTTGGTCACGGGCATGCGGCCTTGCAAAACGCTCAGGCGGTTAGGCCAGTGGCCAAAGTTGGGGAAGGCGACGATGCCTGTTTTGCCCACGCGTGCGGTTTCGCGCAGCATGGTTTCGGCGTTGCGCAAGTGTTGCAAGGTGTCGATTTGCAGCACCACGTCAAACGATTGGTCGGCAAACACGCTCAGGCCCAAGTCGAGGTTGAGTTGCAATACGTTCACGCCGCGTTGCACGCAGGCGTGCACATTGGTGTCGTCTAGCTCTACGCCGTAGCCGGTGCAGCCTTTGTGTTGTTGCAAGTGGGCCAGCAAAGCGCCGTCGCCACAGCCGAGGTCAAGCACGCGGCTGCCTTGGGGTACGAGGGCGGCGATGGCCAGTAAGTTGTTGTGGGTCATGCGGCACCTCCGGTATGTGCTGCCAAGGCGGGCTGAGCGCCTTCTTTAGCACGACCCAATGTCAACTCGTTGTTGATGCGCGCAAAGTACGAGCGCACCACATTCATGTAGCGGGCGTCATCCAGCAAGAAGGCATCGTGGCCATGTGGCGCGTCAATTTCGGCGTAGCTCACATCGCGTTGGTTGTTGAGCAAGGCTTGCACCATCTCGCGGCTGCGCGCGGGCGAAAAACGCCAATCTGTGGTGAAGCTCACCAGCAAAAACTTGGCTGCTGTGCGCGCAAACGCTGCTGACAAATCACCGCCGTAGGTGCGCGCAGGGTCAAAGTAGTCGAGCGCGCGGGTGATGAGCAAATAGGTGTTGGCGTCAAAGTACTCGCTGAATTTGTCGCCTTGGTAGCGCAAGTAGCTTTCGATTTGAAACTCCACGTCTTGCGTGGAGTACTTGTAGCCAGTGGCACTGCCAACGACAGCATCACGCAGTTCACGGCCAAACTTTTCGTTCATCACATCGTCGCTCAGATACGTGATGTGGCCCACCATGCGGGCGATGCGCAAACCGCGTTGTGGCACAACGCCGTGCTCGTAAAAGTGGCCGCCATGAAAGTCGGGGTCGGTCACGATGGCGCGACGCGCCACTTCGTTGAAGGCGATGTTTTCCGCCGTCAGGTTGGGCGCACTCGCCACCACCACGGCATGACGCACGCGGTCTGGGTATTGCAGCGTCCAGCTCAGGGCTTGCATGCCGCCCAAACTGCCACCCAAAACGGCGGCGAGTTGGGTGATGCCCAATCGGTCTAGCAACAAGGCTTGGGCATTCACCCAGTCTTCTACGGTGACCACGGGGAAGTCCGCGCCGTAGACCTTGCCCGTGTCGGGGTGGGTGTGCATCGGGCCGGTCGAGCCAAAGCAAGAACCGAGGTTGTTCACACCAATCACAAAGAAGTGGTTGGTGTCCACGGGCTTGCCCGGGCCAATCATGTTGTCCCACCAGCCTTCGCTTTTGTCTTGGCCTTCGTACACGCCCGCCACATGGTGCGAGGCATTTAGCGCGTGGCATACCAGCACCGCGTTGGAGCGGTCGGCGTTGAGTGTGCCGTAGGTCTCAAAGGCGAGGGTGTAGTCGCGCAGGCTGGCGCCGCTTTGCAGGGCGAGCACTTCGGGGAAGTGCATGGTCTGCGGCGTGGCGATTAGCGGCGCTTGATGGGGGGCTGCATTCAAAGACATGCGTTCATTCTTTTGATTCACCTATTTACTCACCAATCGGGCGCAGGTGTTTGCCTGCAATACCCGCCAGTTCGAACATGGTCACTTGGGGCTTGCCAAACACGGATAAGAGTTTGGCGTCAGCGTTGATGGCGCGTTTGTTGGTGGCGTCTTGCAAGCCATTGGCCTTGATGTAGTCCCACAGCTTTTTAATCACTTCTGTGCGAGCCACAGCTTCTGCGCCAATCACGTTGGCCAAATCAGCGCTGGGCAGATAGCCGGCGGTGACCTTGCGCGGCACTTTGGGTTTGGCCACTTTCTCGGCTTTGACCTTGGCGGCCTTCGTTGCTTTGGTGGTTTTGGCTGGCACTTTTTTGCCCGCGGCTTTGATGAGCGCGTTGGTCGTGGGCGTTTTGCCACCCTTCGGCGGGTACTTGCTCACACGTGGCTCAAATGCAAAGTTCACCTTGCCCGCTTCGGCATCCCATTGCAAGAATGCCTTGAACGAACGGCGTGTGCGCATGGACACAAACTTGTCGAGCAAATCGGTTTTGCCTTCGCTCAACAGCTTGGTCATTTGCTCGCGCTCGACGGGCTGCTGCAAGATGATTTTGCCGCTTTTGAAGTCGCAGCTCGGTGTGGCTTGTGCGTGCGTTGGCACGGCCTTGCTACACAAGTAGTTGCTGCCGTGTTCGTGCACGGGGCTGCCGCACTTGGGGCAGTTGCCCAAAGCAGGTGCGTCGCTGAACTCGATGATTTCGCCGGAGTCCGCACCGTCGTCACCAAAGTCAAATTCGAGTTTCCAGTTTTGGTCTTCTTCGCTGTACTTCAGCGCAATTTCGGCGGTGAACGGCCAGCCCGCTTTGGATCGGAAGCCGTCGAGTGGGCCAATCTTTTTGTTGGTCAAGAACTGCTCGACCTCGGCCGCATCAAAGGTGCGGCCGCCTGGAATTTTGCTGATGGAGAAGCCACAGCCTGCGCCGTTTTCACCGGAGTCAGACGCGCTACCGTCTTTGCCCACGCAGGCGTAACGGCGGTAGTTTTCTTTCACCACGCCGCCGCACTTGGGGCAAGGTGTTGTGAGCGTGGCGTAGTCACCGGGGATGGTGTCACGGTCAAACTCTTTGGCCTTCTTGACGATGTGCTCGGTCATCTCGGCAATTTCGCGCATGAACTCTTCGCGGCTCAGTTGGCCGTGTTCCATGAGCGAGAGCTTGTGTTCCCAGCCACCTGTGAGTTCGGGCTTGGATAGCTCTTCCACGCCCAAGCCGCGCAGCAGCGTGAACAGCTGGAATGCCTTGGCGGTGGGAATCATCTCGCGGCCATCGCGGATGAGGTATTTTTCGTTGAGTAAGCCTTCGATGATGGCGGCGCGTGTGGCTGGCGTGCCCAAGCCTTTTTCCTGCATGGCTTCGCGGAACTCGTCGTCTTCCACCAACTTGCCTGCGCCTTCCATCGCGCCCAGCAAGGTGGCTTCGCTGTAGCGTGCGGGTGGGCGGGTTTTCAGGCCTTTGGCGTCGGCTGATTCGTTCTTGGCGGCTTCGCCCGCCTTCAAGGCGACGAGGGTCTTGCCGTCTTCTTCGTTGTCAGAGGCTTCTTGCGCGGCGTCTTTGCCGTACACGGCCATCCAACCGGCGTTGACCAACACTTTGCCTTCGGTGCGGAAGTTGTGGTCTTTGCCTGCTGCTTTGACTGTGCTGATGCGCGTGGTCACCATGTATTCAGCGCTGGGGAAGAACACCGCCATGAAGCGGCGCACCACTAAGTCGTATAGCTTTTGCTCGGCTTCAGACAAACCGCTGGGCGCTTGCAAGGTGGGGATGATCGCAAAGTGATCGCTGACCTTTTTGTTGTCAAACACGCGGGGCAGTTTGCGCACGTAGTTGTTGTTCAGCGCCACAGTGGCGTGTTGTTCGAGGTGCTTCATGCCGCTGTCGGCCAACATGGTGAAGGTGTCTTTCACCACGGCCACATAGTCTTCAGGTAAGTGGCGTGAATCGGTTCTAGGGTAGGTCAGCGCTTTGTGGCGCTCGTACAAGCTTTGCGCCAAAGATAAGGTGGTTTTGGCCGAGAAGCCAAAGCGGCCGTTGGCTTCGCGTTGCAGAGAGGTCAAGTCAAACAAACCGGGGCTTGCTTTGGTGGTGGGCTTGCTCTCTTCGGTCACGCTCGCTTGTTGATTGCGCACCGCATCGGCAATGGCCAAGGCCTCGGCTTCGCTCCACACGCGGTCGTGTTTTTTCTCGCCGTCTTCTGCGTCTTTTTTGTGCTCAGGGTTGAACCACTTGGCGGGGTAAGCACCAGCAGCCACTTGGAATGAGGCGTGAATTTCCCAATAGTCGCGGCTGATGAACTTGCGAATTTGTTCTTCGCGCTCCACCACCACCGACAGCGTGGGCGTTTGCACACGGCCCACGGTGGTCAAGAAGAAGCCACCTTCGCGTGAGTTGAAGGCGGTCAAGGCGCGTGTGCCGTTGATGCCCACCAGCCAGTCGGCTTCCGAGCGGCTGCGTGCCGCATCGGCCAAGCCTTGCATTTGTTGTTGGGTGCGCAGAGATTCAAAACCATCACGAATGGCTTGTGGTGTCATGGACTGCAACCACAGGCGTTTCACGGGTTTGTCGAGTGGCTTTTTGCCACCGGCGTATTGCTCAATCAAACGGAAAATCAACTCACCTTCGCGGCCCGCGTCACATGCGTTGATGAGGGCGGTCACGTCTTTGCGTTTGGCCAGTTTCACCACGGCGTTTAAACGGGTCTTGGTTTTTTCCACCGGCTTCAAATCGAAGAAGGGGGGAATCACGGGCAGGTTGGCAAAGCTCCACTTGCCGCGTTTCACGTCGAATTCTTCGGGCGCTTGAATTTCGACCAAATGACCGACGGCACTGGAGACGACATAGGTGTCGCTCTCAAAGTGGTCGTCATGCTTTTCGAACTTCCCCGCCACAGGCGTGAGTGCGCGCACGATGTCTTGCGCGACCGAAGGTTTTTCGGCAATCACGAGGGTTTTGCTCATTTCAAAGTTCCTTAAAAACTGACCACTACAATTCGTTCTCTCGCGTGCGCACGCGCGCCCATG